>JBDTQQ010000309.1:0-4129 GCA_039932075.1 Pseudarthrobacter sp.
CAGGTTCTTGGCTGTCAGCACCCGCATGTCGGCGGGGATGATCGCACCGATCCCCAAATGCACGACGTCGCCCGGCACCAGGGCGGTGACGTCGACCTCGCCGGCGGCCCCGTCACGGACAACCACCGTGCGGTGCGTGACCCGCGAGTGCAGCGCCTCGGCGGCGCGCTCGGCCCGGAATTCGTTGCTGAAGCCCAGCCCGACGCTGACCAGCAGGATCACGCCGATCACGATGGAGTTGGTGGCGTCGCCCAGGAAGAGGGACAACCCTGCGGTGATGAGCAGCAGGATCAGGATGGGGCTGGCGAACTGCCGGCCCAGGACCGCCCAGCCGTTGGCGCGGTGGGTGCGGACGGCATTGGGCCCGAGCGTGGCCAGGCGGGCGGCGGCTTCCTCCGCGGAGAGGCCTTCCGGGCCTGAGCCCAAGCGTTCGAGCACCTGGTCGGCTGACAGGCTCGCGGCGTCGGTGATGGGCAGTTGGAGGGAGGTCCGCTCCTGGACGTTCAGCTCTGGCATGCGGATCCGTTCGGACACGTCAATCGTCGGCGAGTTGGCTTACGGCTAAGAGTACGACGGCAAGCTGGACATCCGGGATTGCGCCCGTCACATCCGGTGGTGGAGCTGGCGGAAGGCGTTCAGGACCGTGGACTGAACCCCGGAGTGTGGTGGAGCACCACCAGCATGAGCCAGGTCGCGAGGATGAAAGGCCACGTGTAAACAGGCAGGGCAGTCAGGCCCATCAGCCAGGCAAGAACCGAAGAAATGACGACGCCAACGACGGCGGCAACCCAGGGTTGCCAGGTGCCGCGCACAAATACCGCAGCCAGGGCGATGGCCGTCAGGACTCCGGAGTAGCCGAGGAGTCCGTGGGCGACGGCCTGCACATCGGAACCTGTGGCAAGATCCATCAAGGCCTCCAAAGCACTGCCGAGGAGTGCCGCGGCACCCATCTTCCAGTGGGCGATGAACAGTCCTACGAGGATGACGGCGCCCGCAAGGGAGGAGTCCACCAGCACCACTTCGGAGATATTGCTCAGGATGGCTTGGCCCGTGTTAGCCAGAACGTTGTCCGGAACCTCGGGCAGATCAGTGTGGGGTCCGTGCAAGGGCGCGTGAATGGCGAACAGCACCCCCGCCACGATGCAGAACGGCGCCGTCGTCACGGGCAGTGCGTACTTACGGATAGATGGGTGGTAGAACAACCACGCCAGGGCGACTGCGACGGGCCCGCACGCCAGACCGCCGAGGACGGCGAACGCAGCCGCAGGCCAGGTGAAACCGAGCGCCGAGAACTGTGCCGCGCCCACCAATGCCCCGCAGTAGCCATGCAGGCCGTTGCCCAATTCGCCGAGCCTGCGCCTGCATAGCACACCGCTCAGGGTTGAAAATAGCAGTCCCACCACCGCCAGGGCAGCCATCCGCCAGTTTGCGATGGCGAACCCGGCCAACACCGTCAGGCCTGTCCAGACGTTTGCCTGGAAATAAATCTGGCTCAGACCGCGGGTGGTAGCGGCAATCCAGTTGAGGCTACCGACAGCTTCCCGGCGAAGATAGAGGGAGGTCATCTGGCCTGCGTCCGCCCCAGCAGAATGGCGCCAATCCACACTGCGGCAAACACAGCAACCAGCGCCAATCCTGCGTCCCCCAGGTCGATCCCGGCCAGCCACGAGATGGCAGGCTGGTCCAGACCCAAAGTGTTGACCAGCCCGCCCATCGTTATGACCGCAACCAACAGGGCGGACAGGGCGGACAACCCGGTGACCACGGCGTTGAATCCCAGCCGGCGCTGTGGGTTTCCGATGGCTGACTCGTACATGCGCATCATGGCGATCCCGTTCACGGAATCACACAGGGTCATGGCTGCCGCGAAGGCCAGCGGGATGGCCATCAGGGCAAACGGGGAGACCCCGGCGAACGTTGCGGCCGTCGTCATGACCAGGAGCCCGATGGTAGTGGCGGTGTCGAACCCAAGACCGAACAGGAAGCCGATCACAAAGATGCTCCGCGGGCGCTCCACCTTGGCCAAGGGTTTGGCTAAAAGCCGCGCCATGAATCCCTTGGATTCCAGGTCCTCCTCGTGGAAGTCCCCTCCCCTGGCAGCCTTCCGGTACGCCAGGGCTGCCTTGACGAAGGCCGAGCCGTTGAAGATGCCCATGAACAGCAGGAAGAGTCCGGAGACTGCGCTGCCGATCAGCCCCAGCACCAGGTTGCCCGTGCTGCCTGCCTGCATCAGCTGTCCTGCCAGGGCGGCGCCGGACACCACCAGCACCCCCGCCAGGACAACAACGGAGCTATGGCCGAGGCTGAACGCGAATCCCACGCTGAAAGGGTTCTTGTGCTCCGCAACGAATCTACGGGTGGAGTTGTCAATCGCCGCGACATGGTCCCAGTCGTAGCTGTGTTTGACGCCCATCAGGTAGGCGGTGATGACCAATCCCAGGGCGAGCGGGTGGGCACCGGCGGCGCCAATCGCCAACATAGCGACGGCGGTGCCATGGAGCAGAAGGACGGCGCCTGCGACGAAGAGCAGGCGGGTCTTCGCCGGCAAGTGCTCGCGCTGCCGGTACATGGACGCGAGATTGCCAAGTGCGGTCATCAGTACTTCCTGAGGTTCAGGGGTGCTTGCCCGCACCAGCGTTCACGCAGCAGCCCGCTGCAAGCTCCCAGGAGGCGGTTGAGTTCCCCGGTGCTGTTGGATAGTGACCGAAGAACCAGGCCCCTGGTCCCAGAACGTTGCGCGGTCAACGAGACGCCACTGAGTGCCTCATACCCCAGGGCCAGCGCGTGAAGTTCGTCCGCGAGAGTTTGATCCACCCGATGGTCTACGACGATCAGCGAGCCCAAGTGGCTGGAGCCTTCCATGAAGCCCATCCCGGTGACATCTCCAAGTGGCGGCCGCATGAGCAGGTTGTCCAGTGCCAGCAACTGCATGCCGTCACCCGTTTCGACGTGGATCTCGTTCCGCAGCCGCAGTTCCTCGTACTTGAACGACGAACCATCGGGCGACCAGCCGGGGGTGATCACCTCCGCCATGATCAGGCTCGACGTCGGCCGCACGGTCACCTGGGTACGTTGCCGGTAGCTGGCCTCGCGGTAGGCGATGAGCTGGTCGGGCGCGAGCTCCAGCTGCGCATCCTCCCCCAGCCGCAAGGTCATTCGCTGCTCGGCAAAGGAGCCGGGAGTCCGGTAGATCTTGGTGGCGGACTGCGTGGTCAAAAGCAATGACGCCCCCTCTTGGACTTCCACGTCAATAAGGAAGAGGTCAGCCCCAAGATAGGCCCCGCCAGGGTTCACCATGACATAGCAAACCTGTCCGGAGTCATCAAGGTAGTGCGGCCGCAACACCCGAAGAGCGCCTTGATGGTACTGGCGTACAGCAACAGAACGTCCGGCACGCTCGGCGACCACTAGCTCAAGCACCCCCATCGGGGGTCGATCAGCGGTCGCGGGTGGAAGGGGCCGCGGCGTGGTGGGCTGCGTGGGGGGCCCACTGCCGCGAGGGCCCCGACTCGAGCTTGCGAGAGTTGGGAGCGGCTGGGGACGGGCACGGCCCCTTTCACCCGCGGGCGCAGGCCCCGGTGAGATGACAGCCTTTGGCGAGTGGGCCTCCGTGGTACTCATTTGGCCAAATCGAGCATCAGGACATCGTGCCGGATCCACTCGATGACCTTCTCGAGTCCTTCATCAGTCTTCAGGTTGGTGAAGCAGAACGGCTTGTCCCCGCGGAATTCCTTGGAGTCCCGTTCCATCACCGAGAGGTCCGCGCCAACGTGCGGTGCAAGGTCCGTCTTATTAATGATGAAGAGGTCGGACTTGATCATTCCCTGGCCTGCCTTGCGCGGGATCTTCTCCCCCTGGGCTACGTCGATGATGTAGATGGAGAAGTCCACCAGTTCGGGACTGAACGTGGCGGAGAGGTTGTCGCCGCCGGACTCGACGAAGATGACCTGCAGGTCCGGGTGGCGCCTCTTAAGTTCCTCGATGGCCGCCGTGTTCATGGAGGTGTCTTCGCGGATGGCGGTGTGCGGGCAGCCGCCGGTTTCGACGCCGATGATCCGGTCCTCGGGCAGGATGCCGTTGGCGGCCAGGATCTTGGCGTCCTCGATGGTGTAGATGTCGTTGGTGATGG
>JBDTQQ010000310.1:0-4121 GCA_039932075.1 Pseudarthrobacter sp.
CCTGGCGATCGAGGCTCGCGATCACCTGGGGCCGGCTGGCCCTCCGGACAGCGCCGGGCTGCGCTCCCTGTGCGGGGCGGGCGTCCGACCGTTGCTTGTGCTGCCGGCGCTGGCTCCGACCGCTGTGGCCGAACCGGCCACGGAAGCTCTCCTGGCTTTCGCTGCGAGCCATTGCCAGCAGGTCGGGGTTGACTTCGAACCCCCGGCCGGCTGCGCCGTCGCGGGTGGCGGAATCCCTTCCCGGCTCCAGCCCTTCCCGGACCGGCAAGGGTGCTCCGGTTTCGGCATCGGCCGGCGGCGCGATTTCGTCGAAGGTGGTTTCCCCGGCGAACAGGTCCACGATTTCCCGGCCTACCATCACGTGCTGCCACAGGGGCACCGGACGGTGCTCGGAAACGATGATGTCTGTATCACCGCGCACGGTATCCAGCCAAGCCCCGAACTCCTCTGCGTTCGAAACTGTGGCACTGAGCGAGACAACCTGGACCTCACTGGGAAGGTGGATGATCACTTCCTCCCACACTGCGCCGCGGAAACGGTCCGCCAGGTAGTGGACTTCATCCATGACCACAAAGCCAAGGTCGTCCAGGGTGGCCGAGTCGGCGTACAGCATATTCCGGAGTACTTCTGTGGTCATCACCACCACCGGGGCGTCGCCATTAATGCTGGTGTCACCCGTCAGGAGCCCCACGTTCTCTGCCCCGTATTTTTCAGCGAGTTCGCTGAATTTCTGGTTGCTCAGCGCCTTGATGGGCGTGGTGTAGAACGCTTTGAGGTGCCGCTCCAACGCGAGGTAGATGGCAAATTCCCCGACGATGGTTTTGCCGGCGCCAGTCGGCGCCGCTACCAGCACTCCCCTGCCTTCCTGGAGTGACTGGCAGGCGAGGCGTTGGAATTCGTCGAGTTCAAAATCGAGGGTGCGGACAAACCCGCCAAGGTACGTGCGCGCCTCGGCTGTGTGTTCCCTGCTGGCCCGGTAACTTTCAGAGGGCGAGAGCGGCCCGGAAATAGAGGACATGCTTCAAGCCTAGTGCGCTGCGCGCTACAGGTTATTCAGTTCACTGCCGGGGGTCGCGATGTCGGCTGTTGCGTCCGTCTCGGCGGCCCGTTTAGCCTGCCGCTTGTCCCTGCGATTGTCGTTGACGATGCACAGCCCGATCGCGGCGAAAAACAGGACCAGGAGTGGAGCAGCCAGCAGGAACATGGACAAGGCGTCAGTCCCCGGTGCTGCCAGGGCGGCCAGGACAAAGACCAGGAAGACGATGATCCGCCAGGCTTTGAGGATGGTCCGGCCCCGCACCACACCGGCCATGTTGATGCCAACCAGAATCACAGGCACCAGGAACGAAACGCCCAGGATCAGCAGCATCTGCGTGGCGAACGTGAGGTAGTCGGTGGCGGAGATGTTGTTGGCGCCGGTCTGGGGCGTGAACTGGAGCAGGGCCCGCACCACTGTGGGGAACACCAGCCAGGCCACAAAGACGCCGGCCAGGAATAACGGTACGGCGGCGGCCATAAAGCCGAGCGTGTAGCCCCGCTCCTTTCTGGTCAGCCCGGGGGTGATGAACGCCCAGACCTGATAGATCCACACCGGACTGGAAATCACCAGCCCGATCTGGATGGCTATCTGGATCTTGAAGGCGAACGGGTCCGCGATGGTCGCAAAGTTAAGGACGGCCGTGCGGCCGGTCTCATGTGCGATCGAAATCAGCGGGGCCGACAGGCTGGAGACGACGGGGTCGTAAAGGAACCAGCCGCCCACGGCAGCGAGCAGCACAGCAATCGCCGATTTGATCAGCCGGTTCTTGAGCTCCTTGAGGTGATCCCAAAGAGCCATCCGCCCCTCTGGGTTGGATTTACGGCCCCTCGTCAGTGCCACTTTGCGTTATGCGCGGTTCGACGGCGGAACGTCGGTGCCGTTGGTCGGCTCACCGGGCTGAGTCGGTGCAGGCTTCGCCTGCGGGTGATTAACGACCTTGCCTTCCACCGGTCCGGACTCGGTGTCGGTGGAGTCGGTCTTGCCGTCGTTCTTCATTTCCTTGACTTCGGATTTGATGATCCGCATGGACTGGCCGAGGCTACGTGCCATGGCAGGGAGTTTAGGCGCAGCAAAAAGCAAGAGCGCTACGACGATGATAATGACAATTGGCCACGGGCCATCAAAGAGTCTTCCCACGGGGATTCCTTTCCTCTTACAACATCCTACGTCTAAATGAGATCCAGATCGCGAAGAGACTGGGGCTGGCCCCGTTGGCTCTTTCGCTGCACGCGCCTCTGGCGGCGGTTCTCCCGGCGGGATGACTTGGATGCGTCGTAATCATGTCGCATCTGGGCCGGGGAGGCAAAAACGGCGCCCCCTGGCAAACCCGGTGTGGAACGCTCCAGCCCGCCGGTGGTGGGTGTGGCCGGTGCCAGGTGCCCCAGTTTCGAGCCGGCGGCGCCAAGGTCGTTCAGCACTGCCATGAACTGGCGGTACAGCCGGATGCCCAGGAGGACATAAAAGAGCAGGGACACCGCAACAAGCGCTATCCAGATCAGGATCCAAGACCACCAAGCCATGCTGACGAGTCTAACTGCCGTACCGCGCGAGAGCCGCCTCGATCCAGCGCCGCGCTGCGGCCGCAAGCCCTGAGGGTTCGAGGATCCGGGCGGCGCCGCCATGCTGGGCCACAAACATGGGCAGCCAGGTTGTGTTGCCGAACCGGATTTCGGCCACCAGCCCGCCGTCCGGCAGGGGCGCCACCCTTTCCGCGTAGTAGTCGTCGGCAAGCCCCGCGCCACGCCTGGTGAGCTGCACCAGGACGGTGGTGTCGTCGTCGTTCGGCGTGAACAACTTGGCCGGGAACCCGTCCTCCGGCTGGATCTGTGTGGAGACGGGCCGACCGTTCGGCCGAACCTCCTGGACCCTGTCCAGCCTGAAGTTCCGCAAGCCGTCGGCGGAGTGGCAGTAGGCCTCGAAGTACCACGTGTTGTCCAGCGAGTACAGGCGGAGCGGGTCCACGTCCCGTTCGGACACCTGGTCCCGCTGGGCGGAAAAGTACACCAGCCGCAGTTGGGACCGGTCCCGGACGGCATTGCGGACGACGTCCAGGACGGCCGAATCCGTGGGGCCGACTTCCGGACCGGCCAGCGAGGCCGCACGCAGGCCCTCTTCCCCGGCTGCTGCCATGAGTTTGAGGGTGACGGACTCCAGGGCGCCGCCTTCAGCAAGTTCCGGGAGTCCGTTGAGTGTTTCCAGGCCAGTCAGGAGCGCACAGGCTTCATCCACGGTGAATCGGACCGGCCTGGTGAGATCCAGGTCCTGGGTGATGTAGACGTGACCTTCCTCCCAGTGGATGTCCAGAAGGTCGTCCGGGTATCCCCCAGGCAGCCCCGAGCAGATGAGTATCCGGAGATCATTTTCCAGCTCGCCGGGCGTGATCCCAAAGCGTGCGGCCACCTCCTGGATGTGCAGGCCCTGGTTGTGGACCAGGAAAGGCACCAGCTGCAGCATCCGCTTGAGCTGGTCCTCGGAGGTGCGTTTGCGGATGGACCGGCCAGGCGTGGAGTCGGTGAACCGGTAGCCGGGGACCGGAGCTGCGCAGAAGTCCGCCGCGCTGTGCAGGCGGTGCCGTACGGCCGCCACCAGTTCCTCGGGCCCACGGGCCACGGCGTCCGGACCGTAGGAGGCAAGCTCCTCGGCGAGTACCTCAACGTCCCTGAAGTCCACCTGCAGCCGTTCGTCGCCGTCGTCGGGCGTTCCCGCGCCGGTGGCGGGCACCGGCGTCGCACGCCTTCGCAGTCCCAGGAGGCGGCCTTCCCGGACGTCCACGACGGCTGTGCGGAGCGGGAGTTCGGGGAGCTTGTCCAGTTCCTCGCGGACGTTGAAGTTCGGCGGCGGCGAGCAGGTTTCCTTGTCCAGCACGGAGACAGGGCCGGTGAAGCGGGACAGTCTGAAATGGCGGGGCGCCTGCCGAGACCGGTCGAAGCCGGTCAGGTACCACTGGCCAAACCGGCTGCCGAGGCCCCATGGTTCGACCGTCCGCCGCTCTTCCTTGCCCGTGGTGCCGGCCAGGTAGGAGAAACTGACCGGGTGCTGCGCGTGCATGGCCGCTACCACGTCATCGAACGCCTGGCCGGCC
>JBDTQQ010000311.1:0-4114 GCA_039932075.1 Pseudarthrobacter sp.
AGCGCAAGGTCATCAACCGCGTCCGCATCCCCGGCTACGTCCTGGTCCGCATGGATCTGACGGATGCGTCCTGGGGCGCCGTCCGCCACACTCCCGGTGTCACCGGCTTCGTCGGCAACGCCCACAACCCGGTGCCGCTGCGCCTCGACGAAGTCTTCTCCATGCTCGCGCCGGTCTTCGAAGAAGAGCAGGCCGAAAAGGGCAAGCCGGTCAACAAGCAGTCGCAGACCCCCGTCGACGTCGACTTCGAGGTCGGCGAATCGGTCATCGTCAAGGAAGGCCCGTTCGAGACCCTCCCCGCCACGATCTCCGAGATCAAGGTCGAATCCCAGACCCTCGTGGTGCTGGTATCCATCTTCGAACGCGAAACTCCTGTCACCCTGGCGTTCAACCAGGTCAGCAAGATCTAGCAATCCGCACAGAATTCGTTCCGGACTGCCCGCTTAGCAGCCCCGGAACGGCCGGCCGCCTCGCCATGGCGGCCACCAACCTGAGGCACGCTCCTGTGTCCCAGGAAGATATTGAGAGAAGGACCTTACATTGGCTCCCAAGAAGAAGGTCACCGGCCTCATCAAGCTGCAGATCCAGGCAGGCGCCGCTAACCCGGCTCCGCCGATCGGTCCTGCGCTTGGCCAGCACGGTGTCAACATCATGGAATTCTGCAAGGCGTACAACGCTGCAACAGAAGCCCAGCGCGGAAACGTTATCCCCGTGGAAATCACGGTCTACGAAGACCGTTCCTTCACGTTCATCACCAAGACCCCGCCGGCTGCAGAGCTCATCAAGAAGGCTGCAGGCGTTGCCAAGGGTTCACCCACCCCGCACACCGTCAAGGTTGCAAAGCTGACCCAGGCCCAGGTCAACGAGATCGCCACCACCAAGATGGAAGACCTCAACGCCACGAGCCTCGAAGGCGCCGCGAAGATCATCGCCGGCACCGCCCGCTCCATGGGTATCACCGTCGAGGGTTAATTCCCTCGCTGCCACATGTTGGGTTCGGATCACGGATCACGACGACGGGCGGCACCGCCGGGGAACCGGCACCACCGAAATTGAAATGTTGGGAATCGGGCGCGTATAAAGAGCTCGTTCACCGACTGTGGCAGGGCCCAGCGCGGTCCGCAGACCACAACTGCACAAGGAGAAATAAGCAGCATGGCAAAGCGCAGCAAAGCATATGAGGCAGCAGCCGCCAAGATCGACGCGGAGAAGTTCTACGCGCCGTTCGAGGCAGTAACGCTCGCCAAGGACACCAACCCGTCCAAGTTCGACGCCACCGTTGAGGTTGCCTTCCGCCTGGGCGTTGACCCTCGCAAGGCTGACCAGATGGTCCGTGGCACGGTCAACCTGCCCCACGGCACCGGCAAGGTCTCCCGAGTCCTGGTTTTCGCAACGGGCGACAAGGCTGAGGCAGCAATCGCTGCCGGCGCCGACTTCGTTGGTTCCGATGACCTGATCGAAAAGATCCAGGGCGGCTGGACCGACTTCGACGCAGCCGTTGCCACCCCTGACCTCATGGGCAAGGTTGGCCGCCTCGGTAAGGTCCTCGGCCCGCGTAACCTGATGCCTAACCCGAAGACCGGCACCGTGACCGCTGACGTCACCAAGGCTGTCAACGACATCAAGGGCGGCAAGATCGACTTCCGCGTCGACAAGCACTCGAACCTGCACTTCATCATCGGCAAGGTTTCCTTCGACGCCATCAAGCTGGCCGAGAACTACGCAGCAGCACTGGAAGAGGTCCTTCGCCTGAAGCCGTCCGCTTCCAAGGGCCGCTACATCCAGAAGGCCACCGTGGCCACCACGTTCGGTCCCGGCATCTCCGTTGACCCCAACGTCACGAAGGTCCTGACCGAGGTCTAATCCTCAACAGTGACTCCGCCGGACCTGTCCGGCACAGCAAAGACCGCCCGGCATTTCGCCGGGCGGTCTTTGTTTTTAGCCGCCCCTCGACTGAACAGCCCGGATGGCTAGGCTGGGGTGATGACAGCGCTGGCCATCACTCCGGTAAAGATCCCGTCAACGCCCGACGCCGGCACCTACGTCCTCGACGGAAGCCCGGACAGTGCCACGGAGTTCCAGGAGTGCCACGCGCTGCTCGAAGCGCACGAACTGGAGAAGTGGGGCAACCTGGACCGCTGCCCCACTCTCCTTGAAGACCTGGAGTATTGGCGCGGAAGCGAGTACGAGGAGCGGCACCTGTTCATAGCGCGGCAGGGCGGCGACGCCGTGGGCATGTGCTCGGTGACGCTGCCATTGCGTGAAAACACGACTACAGCGGGCATTAACGTCCTGGTGTCGACTGGCTACCGGCGGCAGGGCCGGGGGCGGAGGCTGTTGGAGTATGCGGAAGCCGTGGCAACGGCGCGTGCCAGGACCTCGCTGGACGCCTACTGTGAGTTGCCCGCCGACACGGCGGAGCGGTCCGGGCGGCTTGTTCCCGCCAAATCGGGGGCCGGGGGACTTCCCGCAGATGATCCCAGCGTGGCCTTTGCCGCCGGCTGCGGTTATGAACTTGAACAGGTGGAGCGGGCCAGCCGCTTGGCGCTTCCGGTCCCGGCTGACCAGCTTGAGGAACTGGAGAGCGCCGCGCGCCGGCGGGCCGGCGGCGATTACGCCCTGGTGGCTTGGGCTGACAAGTGCCCGGAGTGGCTCGTGGGCGAGTACGCGATGCTCAGGAACCGGATGACCATCGATGTGCCCACCGCCGGATTGAACTGGGAGGCGGAGGATTGGGACCCTGCCAGGGTTCGGCATGAAGAGCGGGCAAACGGCCGCGGCGGGGTCCAGGCGCAGGTCGCAGCAGCCTTGCACGAGAGCACGGGCCGGCTCGTGGCTTACACGGTCCTGACCTGGCGGGCCGGCGTCCCGGCGAGCATCATACAGCAGGACACCCTGGTCACCGCCGAACATCGCGGGAAGAAACTTGGATTGCTGACCAAGGCCGCAAACCTGCGGTCTGCCCAGGAACGGTGGCCGGCGGCGCGTTCGGTGCTCACGTGGAACGCCGTGGAAAACCAGCATATGCTGGCGATCAATACATTGCTTGGATTCAAGCCTGCTGGTTATGAGGGTGAATGGCAGAAACGGCTGGAATGATGCCCCATATGGCTAAAGACGTGCGGATCGAGCAGCTGTGGATCCCGGACACCCTTGACGCGCCGGACGCGGCGGATTTCCTGGCGGCAGTGGAGGTGGGCCGCAAAGTCAGGATGCAGACGTGGGGGAGCGATGACCTCGCTTACACACCGCTGGAAAAACTGCTGGAGTTGGCCGACCCTTACGAGCGTCAGGTCATTCTCGTGGCTAAGGTTGACGGCGAGATTGTCGGCGCAGTGGACATCGCCCTGCCGCTGACGGACAACCTGGACCTCGCGGAATTCACCCTGGACATCCTGCCTGAAATCCAGCGGCAGGGTGTGGGCCGCAAGCTCCTCCAGGCCGCCGAACACCTTGCCCGCAGTGAGGGCCGCACTCTGATTCTGGTGGACACCAACCATCCGGGGGCGTCGCTGCACGAGTTCGAGGAGGCGCAACTGGTCCCCGGATCGGGGCAGGGGTTTGTGCCGCTGGAAAGTCGTGAGGTCGAGTTTGCCCGCAAAACCGGGTACACCCTCCAGCACATTGAGCAGTTCAGTTCCTGCGCGCTTCCGTTGGACACCAAGCTGGTGGCGGATTTGCAGGCCGAAGCGGAGGAAGCCAACAACGGCCGCTACCGGCTCCACCACTGGACGGATCGCTGCCCGGATGAGTGGCTCGAACCGGTTGCCGCGCTCGAGAACCAGGCGGGCGCCGTCGTCGACCCGTCCCTGGAGTCGCCCATTGAGCAGGGGATGGTGTTCGACGGCGGAATCCTCCGGGAAGCGGAAGAGGTCACCATCGCGCAGGGACGGCGAACGGTGGTTACCGCCGTCGAGCACCTCGCCAGCGGAACCCTCGTGGGCCTGACCACGATCAGCGTCCTGGCCCACCGGCCGGACGTCGTGTTCCAGGACGACACGCTGGTCCTGCAGGAGCACCGCGGCAACAAGCTGGGCCTGCTGATCAAGGTGGCCAACATGGAGCGGCTCACCGAGCAGTTCCCCGACGCCCGCGTCATCTACACGTGGAATGC
>JBDTQQ010000312.1:0-4114 GCA_039932075.1 Pseudarthrobacter sp.
TGCCGATGAAGCCCGAGGCTCCGGCGAGCACCACGATCTTTGTCTTGTTCATGTCTTCCCCCATGGTGTTCAGTGCTGCGTTCAGTTGCGGATGCTGCGGCTCAGGCTGAGGACATCGTCCAGTACCTTGTTGACGCCCGGAATCTTGGCGAGCGAGAGTCCCCGGGCGATCAGTGGGACGGCTCCGTCCACCAGTTTCCTGGTCCGGCGCTGACCTTCCGAAGTGTCATACACCCAGAACAGCGCGATCCCCATGTAGCCCAGCCACAGCAACTCGGGCAGATCCGCACGAAGCTTCTTCGGCGCCGGCGGGCTGGCACCCGCCACCGCCGTCCGGAAGATCCCCAGCGAGGCTTCGCGGGCGGCCGTCGACTCTCCCGCGAACGGGTTGACGGGCGACGTCGGCCGGATGGCCGTGGCCACGAAGTCGGCGCCGAAGCGGTGGTAGGGCGCCATGACGTCAAGGCCGGCATGCAGCGTGGCCTTCAGCCGGCTGCCCAGGTCCTTGAGGCCTTCGAGGGCCTCGTCCGCCTTGGCTGCATGCTCGGCCTGTACCTGGACGTAGAGTTCCTGGACCAGGTCGTCCTTCGAAGCGAAGTAGTAATAGGCGTTGCCCACCGAAACGCCGGCCTCCGCCGCGATGCCCCGCATGGTGGTCTTCTCAAAGCCGATCTCGCGGAACATGCGCAACGCCACGTGCACCAGGTGTTGCCGGGTCTGCTCGCTCTTGGCTGCCACTCAATTCCCCTTTTGAACGTGTTCAGAACTGAGTGTACCAGGAATTGAACGTGTTCAAAACTCGTGGACTGTGCTTTGGGTGGGAGAATGGCGTGACAGTGCTAATACAGCCGGTTCCACGCGCAATCCTCGAATGGCGCGGTAACCCGAGCGAACCACTATGAACGGACACCCCATGCCTTCCACCTCAGGCCCGCACGCCCTGCCCGCCGCGAACCCCGCACGCACGGCCGCGAAATTCGCATCCATCGGATCGCCCTACTTCGGCATCATGCTGGCCTTTATGGCCGTGGTGCTGATCCTGTCCAACATCGGCGCGTCCAAGGGCGTGGCGATCGGCCCGATCATCACCGATGGGGGGTTCTTCCTTTTCCCGCTCGCCTACATCCTGGGAGATGTGATCAGCGAGGTATACGGCTTCAAGGTGGCCCGCAAGGCCATTTTCACCACTTTCGCACTGTCCGTGTTCGCCTCTATCTGCTACTGGGTGATCATCGCCCTGCCCGGTTTCGACGACGACTTCGGCGCAAGCAAGCAGGCGGCCCTGGAGGGTGCCTTGGGCCCGGTTCCGCAGATTGTCCTTGCCTCGCTGCTGGCATTCCTGGCCGGTCAGACCATCAACTCCTGGATCCTGGTGAAGATGAAGGCCCGCTCCGGGGAGAAATCCCTGTGGGCACGGCTGATGGGCTCCTCGGGAGCCGGCGAGTTCGTGGACACCCTGATTTTCTGCAGCATCGCCGCCTCCGTCATCGGCATCACCGACTTCGGCATGTTCGTGAACTATGTGGTGGTGGGCTTCGTCTACAAGACCCTCGTGGAGTTCCTGTTCGTTCCCGTGACGTCCCTGGTGATCGGCTGGATCAAGAAGCGCGAACCGAGCTACGGCGTCCCGACAGCAGCGGTGACCAACGCCGCGTAGCTGCCCCCCGGCGTCGTACCTTCCAACTGCGGCGGGATCGCCGGAACGATGCGGGCGCGCCCGAACGCTGCTGGATCGCCGGGACGGACCGGCTAGTCCGTCGCGTTCCGGCGATCTCGGCAGCAGGGCTACCGACGGAGTGCGGCCAGGACGCGGGCTTTGAACTCCTGTTCGTGGAAGAGGTCGTCCCATTTCACGCGCAGGAATTTCCAGCCGTCTTCAGTGAGGGCATTCTCGCGTTGGCGTTCCTGGAACAAAACCTCGGCCGTCGGCTTGTAGTCGAAGTACTTCGTTTTCCCGTCGAATTCAAGCGCGACTTTCTTCGCCTTCCAGGCAAAATCCAGGCGGTACCGACCGGCTCGGGTAGTCACCTCAACCTGCGGATCGGGCATGGGAAGGTTCAGCCTTGTGATTAGTTCGCGGGTGAGCGTCTCACCCGCTGACTCCGACCTTGGATCGGCGTGGGCGAGCGCCAGTCGGAGGGTCCGAATCCCGCGGCGTCCCGGCAGGCTGTCAGCCATGGTCCGCATCAAGGCCTTATCTGCGCCAAGCCGGAGGGCATGGTCCATCAGCACCAGTGCCTGCCGGTAACTCAGCATCATGGCGCAGTCCACCACCGTCCGCTCGAGCGACGTCACCCGGAGTTTGCCAATGGTCACCACCTCCGACTCGGCGTACGGCCGCGTATGGCCGCGGACATCCTTGCCTAGCCGTTCGCTGGAGGGGCTAACAGGCAGCAGAAGATGGATCACGTCGTCAACACCCCAGAGATACAAGCCGTGCAGCCGCGCCGCCGAGGTGTGGCTGTAGGCGAAGTCTCCCGACGACGTCGTGAGTGTTCCGTGTGCATGGGCCTGAATCAATTGCCGGCTGCGGACTCCACGCGTCTGCTTCTCCCACAGGTCACCCCGGATGTAGCAGCCGTAACGGAGCCGAACAAGTTTCTTGTGGAGGACCAATACCTTGATGGCCCGGGAATTGAGGCCCTTTTCGTGCAATTGGCCCGTTCGCCACAGGTGACCGGTGCTTGGAAGTGCGGGGAGGCGGACTGGCTGCGACGGTGTCATCCAGACAGAGTGCTGCAGCCAGCGGCAGCCCGGAAGGCGCCGCCGTCGTTATGTGGAAAACCGACGTCGCCGGAGCGCGTCCAGATCGCCCGAACGGGCTCCGATCGCCGGAACGCTCCGGCGGTCCGGCAGCGTTCCGGCGGGTTCGGCGGCGGTGTCAGGCGTGACGACGGCGGACCGCGCCTAAGCCGGCGGCCGCACCTTCCGGGCGCAGCCGTCTCCAGAGGTCAGGACTCAGCCCTTCAGCGTGCCGTCGAGGAGGGCGCGGAGTTCGGTGAAGTGCCGTTCCGTGGCCTCGGCGTGGAACATGGAGGTGTCCGCCATGGTGTAGCCGTGCGGGGCTCCGGCATAGATCTCGTTAGTGGCTTCGAGCCCGGCGGCGTCAAGCGCCTTGCCAAGGCGCGCAACGGCGTCGGAATCCATGCTCTGGTCATGGTCGGCGTGGCCGAACACGAAACGCGCCTTAGCGTTGCCGAGTCCCAGGTGCGGGCTGTCCGCGCCGTCGGTCGCGAGCCCGCCGCCGTGGAAGCACCCGCAGGCAGCCACCACCTCCGGGTGGGCAGTGGCGGTGCGCACCGCCAGGCGGGCGCCCATGCAGTAGCCGAACGTGCCGATGGGACCTGCTGCGACGCCGTCGAGCGCTGTCAGCGCCTTTACCCACGCGTCAATGTCCGGCAGGGCTTTGTCTGCGGTGAGGTGCCCCACTCGCGGGAACGCTGCCTTGCCGGCTGCCGTGCGGCCCTCCGGAGTGGTCATGTCCAGGTCCGGCGCGAGTTCCGCGGCGGTCCCGTCCCGGTAGAAAACGTTCGGCGCCAGGACCACGTAGCCCCAGTCGGCGATGCGCTGCGCCATTTCCTCGATGCGCGGACGCAGACCAAAGGCGTCCATGTACAGGATGACGCCCGGGAACGGGCCGGCTCCGGTGGACGGGCGGACGACGAGGGCTTCGGCGTGGCCTGCTGCGGCCGGGATCTCAATGAGCATTTGGTCAGGATAGCCGAGGCACCCGGGATCAGCGCTCAGGAGTAGTATTGCGCCAGCGTCTCGGCCTTGAACTCGAAGAAGGTGCCGGCCTCGATGGCCAGCCGGGCGTCGTCCACCATCTTCACCACGAAACGCTCGTTGTGGATGGAGATCAGCGTGGCGGAAAGCATCTCCTTGGCCTTAAACAGGTGGTGGATATAGGCGCGGGAGTAGTTGGCGCAGGCGTAGCAGTCGCAGCCGTCCTGCAGCGGCCCGAAGTCGCGTTTGTACTTGGCGCCGGAGAGGTTGTACCGGCCGGTGGGGGTGTAGAACGCGGAATTACGGGCCACCCGGGTGGGGGAGACGCAGTCAAAGGTGTCGGCGCCGTTCTCGATCGCCGTGAAGATGTCGTCCGGCTCGGAGATGC
>JBDTQQ010000313.1:0-4110 GCA_039932075.1 Pseudarthrobacter sp.
GAACGGGATGAGCGCCGTCGCCACCGAGACGACCTGCTTGGGGCTCACGTCCATGAACTCGATCTGCTGCGGCCGAGCCTCCGGGAACTGTTCGCGGTACTTCCCGATGTGGGATGCGGATTGGGTGGCTGCCCGGTCCGGATTGCCGCTGGCGATGGCGGCGTAGAGTTCGCGGTGTTCCTGGATAAGTTCGGGCAGGTCGGCGACGTGGCGGAAAAGCCAGTGCATGCGGCCTTGGAGGGGTTCCAGTGCTGATTTGAGAAAGTTGTTGTTGGCGATTCCGGTGATGGCGTCGTGGAATTCACTGTTTGCGCGGTGCGCCTCCATTACCGCACCCTTGGCAAGGAAACTGTCTGCGCTATCCAGGAGTCCGTTCAGGTAGGTAAGGTCCTGCTTGGTTGCCCGCATGGCGGCGAGCCGGCAGGCCAGGACTTCCAGGGACTGGCGGACATCGAAGAGATCCTCAACGTCTTTGGGGCTCAGGGTGCTGACTTCTGCTCCGCGGGCACCGCGGTCGCTGATGAGGCCTTCCTGGCGGAGCATGCGGAGTGCTTCCCGGACGGGCAGGCGGGACACCGAGAATTCCGCTGCGAGGTCGCGTTCCACCAGCCGCGTGCCGGGAGCGTAGTGTCCTTCAAAGATCCGGGTGCGGAGTGTGTCCCGGACAGCCTCGCGGAGGGGGCGTTCCTTGTCCTGGGTGTCTACTGCGGTAGGCATTGTTCTCCATTCGGGTTTGTAGGACGTGGCTCCCGGCAGCGGGGGCATGTGTTGCGTGTTGCCTCGGATGGCTAGCTTAGACAGGAAGCCGCTTGTTGTAGTTCAGGGTCAGCACGGATGCACCCATCACTATCGCGGATCCTACGAAGTACAGCAGCGCCCAGGTGTAGGAACCCGTGGCTCCCACGATCAGGCCGACGGCGATGGGAGTGACGAATCCGGAGATGTTGCCGCTGAAGTTCATGGCCCCGCCCAGGACGCCGGCGTTGGTGCGCCCGCCCAGGATGGAAGGGATGCTCCAGAACAGGCCAACCCAGCGCAGGAAGAACATGACCAGGGAGAGCAGGACCACGGCGGTGGTGGGGTCCGGGACCAGCGTGACGCCGATGAGACCGCCGATCACTACTGCGCTGGAGATGCCCAGGAGGGTGCGCATGACGCGGTTGGCCGAGGCGCCGGCTGCCCGCCACTTGTCGGCGATGGTGCCGCCGATTATTTCGCCGACGAACCCTGCGCCGAAGATGACGAAGGTGGACCAACCGATGGTCTTCAGGTCGAAGCCTTTGTCCTGGGCCAGATAGAGCGGTCCCCAGGTCAGCAGGCCGTAGAACACGCCGTTGAAGCCGAGCCAGCCGAAGCACATGGCCCAGAAGGAACGGAATTTGAGGTAGGGGAGCAGGGCTCGTTTGCCCTGGCTGCCGTCGAGCTTCGCCTCAGCGTCCTCGGCTGCATGGGAAGCCTCGATGTAGGCCGCTTCGGCCTCGTTGACGCCACGGTGTTCGCGGGGGTTGTCCCTGACGTACCACCAGACAGCCAAGCCCATGAGCAACGTGGCAGCACCCGCGATCACGAACGCCCAGCGCCAGCTGCCGGTCGAGGCAATCAGCCCTGCGATGATGAGGCCGCCAAGCCCGGCACCGAGTGGAGCGCCGGCATCCAATATTGTGGCACCGCGGCCACGTTCGGACTTGTGCATCCAGATGGCGTTCAGCTTTCCGCCGGCCGGCATGACTCCGGCCTCCGTTATGCCGATGCCCATGCGGGCGATGAACATGCTCAGGAAGCCGCCGGCCATACCGGACGCGGCCGTAGCCGCACCCCAGCCGACGCAGGACGCGGTCATGACCTTACGGGGCCCGAACTTGTCGATCAGCCAGCCCACGGGGATCTGCATCAGGGCGTATGTCCAGAAGAAGGCGGAGAGCAGGAGGCCCACGAGTTCCGGGGCAAGATTGAATTCTTTTTGGATGATGGGGAGGGCAACCGAGATGGAGCCCCGGTCGATGTAGTTGACGGCAACCAGGACCAACAGCAGCAGGAAGAGTTTCCAGCGGACAGCGGTGCGCCGTTGCACGCCGTCTTTTTGGGGTTCGTCCGTGGTAGCACCAGTGGGCGTGCCTTCAAGGGACGTTGACGCTGTTTCGGTGTTTGGAATCGACACAGCTTCTCCTTTACGGGAAGTTTACGGATGGGAAAGTGAGTGGGTGGGACCGGGATATGGAGCAGTCCGGAAGGCGGGAAGCATGTTGAGTGAAATGCCGCGATCCGGAGCACCCATCGACGGTGTCCTCAAACTGGAGGAGCTTGGGATCCCAATTTGGGATCCCAAAATTAAAAGTAGGGGTGACCGGCATCACTGTCAAGGTCTTTTTTCAGAAAGGCCGGAAAACCAATTGTGACTGCGGTGCCGGCATGCATGGATCCTTGGCAGGCTGGACCGTTGGTTCCGGCTGTAGCAAAGAGACGAACGCCCGGAACTCCATAGTGCGGAAAACTAAACCGACCACGGGGCCAGCAAAGTCGGCGCTCCCGCGGCGTGCAGCTCGGGTGGAACGCCCTATGAGTAAACCGGTACCCGCACGCGGCCTTCCACGGCAGATCGTATGTCAACGCCTCCGGGGTCTCCCGTCCGAAAGGCCCGCAAGGCCCGCGACACCAGCACCGACCCAATGACCGGCGCCGGAGCAGAAGGCGCTCTACCAGTTCAGCCGACGCGCGTTAGCGCCGGCGACTGATTTGTCAGTCTCCTAGCGCATACCTTCCCTGCGGATGGCAGTGGCAGTGGCAGTGGCGATGGCTGCGGCGCGGTTTCCACCCCGAGCTTGGCGTAAATGTGGGCCAGGTGGGTCTTGACCGTGGCGTCGGAGATGAAGAGCTGTTGACCCAGCTCCCGGTTGCTGAGCCCTTGGGTCAGGAGGCCCAGCAACTCGGCCTCCCGGGACGTCCGGACGTCGTCGGGATTCCGTAGCTGCTGGAAAAGTCGGGAGGCTACCGGTGCGCTCATCATGGACTTTCCGTGCACGGCGCCGCGGAGGGCGGCGAAGATTTCGTCCGGGGCTGCGTCCTTGAGCAGGTAGCCCATTGCCCCGGCGTCC
This sequence comes from Pseudarthrobacter sp., assembly GCA_039932075.1. GTDB lineage: Bacteria > Actinomycetota > Actinomycetes > Actinomycetales > Micrococcaceae > Arthrobacter. The sequence goes on from JBDTQQ010000313.1 coordinate 3,093, forward strand.
ACTGCCCGCACGATGTCCGCGCTGCATCGTTGGTGGTGAAGACAAGAACCATAGCCCGCGTGATGTTGGGGACGGCGGACCACCACGCCTGCCCCGTCGGCGGTGTGGAGGACTACACCGACGAGGGGCGGCCACCGGACTGGAACGCGACCTGCGAAGGGACGACCGAGGACAACGGCCTGTACGGCGAGGGCATCCTCGACGCGGAAAGGGCCGTGGACTGACAGATCCCGGCGCCGGCTGGGTCGGTGCCGGCCAGGATGCCTTCGAAGCGCAGGGCGATGAAGGAATTCATGGGTCCTTCGCTTATGGAATGCAGATCCGGCCCTTGGGCTTGGACCGTCTGGTTGATCTGAGGGTCCGTGGTCAGGGGCGGGGCGGCCTGGACCTCCACCCCGTCCCATGACATGAGACGCCTGCCCGGAAGCGGGGCCGGTGTCTGCGCCGCGCGCAGCTGAATTCGCCGCTTCCGAGGACCTGCGCGAGGCAAGGTTAGTACCGGCAGCCGTTTAGCATCACCTGCTGCGCTGAAGTTGAGCGGACGACGGTAGGAAGTCCCGCTGTCGTCCGCTTCACTATCTGGAAGACGAACCACTAGGCCATCGGACCCGAAGCCGTAGGGATGTCCCACCTGCCGCCGTAGTACACGGACACACAGAGCAATGGCGCGGCCCCCACACGTAACCTGTTTAGATGCCTCGTTTTGCGCTTGATATTGTGTCCGTCCCCCGCCCGGTTCGCGCCCAGGAACTGCTGGATGCGGTGAACCACCGGGTTGTCATTGCCGATGGGGCGATGGGCACCATGCTGCAGGGCCGGGAACTGTCGCTCGAGGATGACTTCCTGGGGCTCGAAGGCTGCAACGAGATCCTCAATGCCACGCGACCGGATGTTCTCGCGGACATCCATGACGCGTACTTCGCGGTGGGCATCGACGCGGTGGAAACCAACACCTTTGGCGCAAACTGGTCCAACCTCTCCGACTACGGCATCGACGACCGGATCGAAGAGCTCGCCC
>JBDTQQ010000314.1:0-4105 GCA_039932075.1 Pseudarthrobacter sp.
AGGAAGTCCATCTTGATCAGCCCCAGGCCTTCGCAGGTGGGGTAATCGAACTGCGTGATCACCTGGCCGTCCTGGATACGGCGCATGATGGGGATGACGTCGATGATGGGATCCGAGGACATAATGACGCCCGCGGCGTGGACTCCCCACTGGCGCTTTAGTCCCTCGATGCCGAGCGCCGTCTCGAAGACCTTCGCGGCTTCGGGGTCGGTGCTGATCAGCTGACGGAAGTCCCCCGCCTCGCCGTACCGCTTGGACTCAGGGTTCTGGATGTCGGCGAGCGGAATGTCCTTGGCCATCACGGCTGGCGGCAGGGCCTTGGTTAGTTGCTCACCCATGCTGAACGGGTAGCCCAGCACGCGGGAGGAGTCCTTGAGCGCCTGCTTGGTTTTGATGGTGCCGTACGTGACGATCATGGCCACGCGTTCGTCACCGTACTTGCGGGTGACGTAGTCGATCACCTCGGACCGGCGGCGATCATCGAAGTCGACGTCGAAGTCAGGCATGGAAACGCGGTCCGGGTTGAGGAAGCGCTCGAAGATCAGGCCGTGGTGCAAGGGATCGAGGTCGGTGATACGCATGGCGTAGGCAACCATGGAACCCGCACCCGAGCCACGGCCCGGGCCGACGCGGATGCCGTTGTTCTTCGCCCAGTTGATGAAGTCGGCCACCACCAGGAAGTAGCCGGGGAACCCCATGGAGGTGATGACTTCGAGCTCATAGTCAGCCTGCGTGCGGACCTTGTCCGGCACACCTCCCGGATACCGGTACTCCAGGCCGGCGGCCACCTCCTTGACCAGCCACGACGTCTCGTCCTCGCCCGGGGGACACGGGAAGCGCGGCATGTAGTTGGCGCCGGTGTTGAACGAGACTTCGCAGCGCTCGGCGATCAGCAGCGTGTTATCGCACGCGTCCGGGTGGTCCCGGAACAGCTCCCGCATTTCCTGCGGCGACTTGAGGTAGTAGCCGCTGCCGGAGAACGCAAAGCGGGAGCCGCCGTTGTCGTATGTGGGTTCCAGCAGCGTGGAACCGGACTGGATGGCGAGGAGGGCCTCGTGGGCCTTGGCATCATGTTCGTGCGTGTAGTGCAGGTCGTTGGTGGCCACCAGGGGCAGGTTCAGGTCCTTGGCAAGCCGCAGCAGGTCCCCGGTGACCCGGCGTTCGATGTCCAGGCCATGGTCCATCAGCTCGCAGAAATAGTTCTCCGCACCGAAAATGTCACGGAACTCCGCTGCGGCCTCCAAAGCCTCCCGGTACTGGCCGAGACGCAGCCGGGTCTGGACTTCACCCGACGGGCAGCCCGTGGTGGCGATCAGGCCTTCCGAGTAAGTGTTAAGGAGCTCACGGTCCAGGCGCGGCCACTTGCCGAAGACGGCATCCAGCGATGCGATGGACGAGGCCCGGAAGAGGTTCCTCATGCCGGCGTTGTTGTAGCTCAGCAATGTCATATGGGTGTACGAGCCACCACCGGAGATATCGTCCTTGCGCTGGCTTTCCTCACCCCAACGGACACGGGTCTTATCCGTCCGCGCCGTACCGGGCGTCACATAGGCTTCGACGCCAATGATCGGTTTAATGCCCTGGTCCGTGGCACGCTTCCAGAAGTCAAAGGCGCCGAACAGATAGCCGTGGTCGGTGGTCGCGAGGGCCGGCATGCCGAGGCGTTCTGTCTCATTGAAGAGCTCTCCCAGACGGGCGGCGCCGTCCAACATGGAGTACTCGGTGTGGTTGTGGAGATGAACGAACGAGGCATTGCTGGAAGTCACCGCACCATTCTAAGCGCTGGCCGGCGTCCCGGCCGCAGCGACCCAGTGCCTAGGCCTCGCCTGACTCCAGGATTTCCAGGGCGTAGGCCAGGTCCTGCGGATATTCGCTGGTGACTGTCACACGCTCGCCGGTGACCGGGTGGTCAAAACCGAGTTGACGCGCATGCAGCCATTGCCGCGTCAGGCCCAGTGTCGCGGCAAGCCGCGGATCAGCGCCGTAGGTCAGGTCGCCGGCGCACGGGTGGCGAAGGGCCGAAAAGTGCACCCGGATCTGGTGCGTGCGGCCTGTTTCCAAGTGCACTTCCACCAGGCTTGCCTTGCCAAACGCTTCGAGAACCTCATAGTGCGTTATCGACGGGCGGCCGTCCTCGATCACCGCAAAGCGCCAGTCGTGTCCGGGGTGGCGTCCGATCGGGGCGTCAATGGTGCCCTCCAACGGATCCGGGAGCCCCTGGACCACCGCGTGGTAGACCTTGTCCACGGTGCGTTCCTTGAAGGCACGCTTGAGCGCGGTGTAGGCACGCTCGGTCTTGGCCACCACCATCACACCGGACGTGCCGACGTCGAGCCTGTGGACGATGCCGACCCGCTCGGGGGCACCGGATGTGGAGATCCGGTAACCGGCTCCGGCGAGACCCCCCACCACGGTGGGTCCCACCCAACCGGGCGAAGGATGCGCGGCAACCCCTACCGGTTTGTCCACAACAACAAAATCATCGTCGTCGAGCAGGATCTTCAGGCCTTCCACAACTTCCTCCACCACTTCGAGCGGGTCCCGTCGTTCAGGCACCGTCACTTCCAGGACATCTCCGGCCACCAGGCGCGCGGACTTTCCGAGCTTCTTTCCGCGGCTGAGCACGTTGCCTTCGGCAATGAGGGTCGCCGCCAGCGAACGGGAAATCCCCATCAGCCCCGCGAGCCCCGCATCCGCACGGGTTCCGCCGAACTCGTCGGCCACCACCAAGCGCTCAGGCATCGTCGGACTCCACTTTGGGCGCCGCGACATGCCGCGAGCCGTCCAGCGAGATCCCCCGCAGCGTCAGGATACAAATGATTGACACCGCAGAGACCACCGCGGAGTCGGCGATGTTGAAAATCGCAAAGTTGGGCAGCTGGATGAAGTCCACCACGTGCCCCATGGCGAAAGAAGGCTCCCGGAACAACCGGTCCGTCAGGTTGCCCAGCGCACCACCGAGGAGAAGGCCCAACGCCAGTGCCCACCACGCGGAACCGAGCTTGCGTACCTGGAACAGGATGGCAATGGAAACTCCGGCCATGATGATGGAAAACACCCAGGTCACGTTCTCGCCGATGGAAAAGGCCGCGCCGGAATTCCGGATGAAGTACCAGTGCAGAAGCGGCGGCAGTACGGGGATGCGCTCCCCCTCCACCATTGTGGTGGTCACCCAAATTTTTGTCAGCTGGTCAAAGGCGTAAGCAAAGACTGCGAAGCCCGCGAAAAGCCAGAGCAGGAGTCTTTTCCCGGCTCGGGGTGATGATGATGCGGGGTGTGCAGCGTCGGCGGCAAGATCGTCAGTCATGGTGCTTTCATTTGTAAAACCGATGTTAATCACAAAAGCCGGCGGCCGAGGAATCCTCAGCCACCGGCTTTCAGAATACGTGCTTGACGGACTAGTTCGCTTCGACCTCAGGCGCCGCAACGGAGCCGCGGGCATCAAGGTCGCGCAGCTGGCCTTCGATGTAGGCCTTCAGGCGGGAACGGTAATCGCGTTCGAATCCACGGAGCTGCTCGACCTTGCGCTCCAGGACGGAGCGCTGCTGCTCCAGGGCGCCGAGGATCTTGCGGGACTTCTCCTGGGCATCGTTCACCAGGCTGCTGGCTTCGATCTGGGCCTCGGCGATGATCTTGTCCTTCTGGGACTGGCCATCGGCTACGTGACGGTCGTGCATCTGCTGCGCCATGGCAAGCAGACCGGCTGCAGACTCGGCGGAAACGCTGCTTCCCGCGGCGGGTGCAGGAGCGGCAGCCGGGACGGCTGCAACGGGGGCGACAGGCTCGGCTTCCTTCTTCTTCGGAGCCTCGGCAACCTTCGTCTCGGCTTCGGCCTTCGCCGGGGACTCGACCTTGTCTGCCTTGACGGGCGCGGGGACCTTCTCAACCACAGGTGCGGCTGCAGCGGAACTGGCCGGCACAGCAGAACCGGACTCGGCAAGCTTCTTCCGGAGCTCGTCGTTCTCCTGGTTCAGGCGCCTGAGTTCCACGACGATTTCGTCCAGGAAGTCGTCAACTTCGTCCTGGTCATAGCCTTCGCGGAACTTGGTCGGCTGAAAGCGCTTGTTGACAACGTCTTCTGGCGTCAAAGCCATCTGGTCACCTC
>JBDTQQ010000315.1:0-4096 GCA_039932075.1 Pseudarthrobacter sp.
GCTAAACCGTAATCAGAAGTATATACAGCTCTGGCCACTGCAAACGTCATATTCAAGCCCGCTGACAGCTGTCCCCGGAGCCCTCACGGAGGCTGGCGTTGTGCTGCCACTTGTGGGCAGAATGTAGCTCACGTTGGCGCTGCCGGCGGTGGACCCGAAACCAGCCGGCGCTGACGCCGCGGAGGGACAGATTATGACCAGACTGCTCATCATCGGGCCGCCCGGCTCCGGCAAGGGCACACAAGCGGTACACATCGCCAAGCATTTCAGCATCCCGACGGTCTCCACGGGCGAAATCTTCCGGACCAATGTCAGCGAGGAAACGCCGCTGGGCCTGGAAGCCGCGAAGTACCTCGACGACGGCGCTTTTGTGCCCGACCACCTCACCAACGCACTGGTCAAGGATCGCCTCCGTGACGTCGATGTCCTGCCGGGGTTCCTGCTGGACGGGTACCCCCGCACTGCGCCCCAGGTGATGGAATTGGACAACATGCTCGCCTCGCTGGGCCACCGCCTCGACGCTGTTGTTGAGCTCCGCGCCCCGGATGCCGAACTCGAACGGCGGATGATGCAGCGGGCCAAGGAACAGGGACGCAAGGATGACACAGTGGAGGTCTTCCGGCGCCGGCTGGATCTCTACCACCGCGACACCCACGAAGTGGTGGCGGTCTACGCCGGCCGTGGCATGGTGGTTTCGGTGGACGGCAGCGGCGAGCCCCGTGCCATTACTGAACATGCCATCGCCGCCGTCGAAAAGTTCCTAGCAGCAGGAGTAGCAAAATGAGAATTGCAGTAACCGGCGGAAGCGGAAAACTCGGGCGGCACGTGGTCCGCAGGCTCAACGACGATGGCCACCACGTCCTCAACCTGGACCGGGCAGGTGAAAGGAACCCGGGGCTGGCCATCGTGGAACTGCGCAACTACGGCCAGGTGCTGGACGTGTTGCTGGGCTTGGACGACAGGCACGACGGGTTCGACGCCGTCGTCCACCTGGGCGCAATCCCGGCGCCGGGCATAATCCCGGATGCCGCCACTTTCGAGAACAACATGCTTTCCACCTACAACGTCTTCCAGGCAGCGCGGCGGGCAGGCATCAAGAAGGTGGTCTATGCCTCAAGCGAGACGGTGCTGGGACTGCCGTTCGACGTCGACCCTCCCTACATCCCTGTCGATGAGGAATACCCGGCCCGGCCTGAAAGCACTTACTCCCTGGTCAAGCACCTTGAAGAGCAGATGGCCATCCAGCTGACGCGCTGGGACCCCGCGCTGAGCATTACCGGGCTACGGTTTTCCAACGTAATGGACCCGGAGGACTACGAACGGTTCCCGCAGTTCGACTCGGACGCCACTGCCCGCAAGTGGAATCTTTGGGGCTACATCGACGGGCGCGACGGGGCGCAGGCGGTAGCGCGGGCCCTTGAACACGGAAAGCCGGGATTCGAAGCGTTCATCGTGGCGAACTCAGACACCGTGATGTCCCGGTCCAGCGCCAGCCTCGCCGCGGAGGTGTTCCCCAACGTCCGGGTGACCAAGGACCTGGGCGAACACGAGACCATGCTTTCCATTGATAAAGCGAGGCGGCTGCTGGGGTTCGAACCCGAACATTCGTGGCGTTCCTACCACTCGAACCGCACCACGCCCACGGAGGATTGAAGCGGCTGACCGCACGGGAAAACCCCAGGTTTCCGCAGCCGCCGAAGGGTTGGCGCAGGATCGGCTGAGTTCCTGCCACCAGCGGGGCACGGCCTCCTACTCTGGTGAGGGGGGCAGGGTCTCGCCCCCGCTAACCAGTCCGCACCGCCACGCTAGGAACCCACGATGCGCCTCCTCCGTTTTGTGCTGCCCGCCGCCACGATGCTGATCGCCGCCAGTGTCCTTGCGGTCCCCCCGCTCCCGGCGACGGCCGCGGACCGGGCGGGAACAGGCAACGAGGCAAGCCTCCGCTACCTGGTCCGCTACGCTCCGGGAACTGACGTCCCCGCAGCGGCCGCTCGCCTGAAGTCCCAGGGCATCGGCGTCGGACGATCCTTTTCACACGCCTTCCTCGGCGCGGCGGTGACCGCAACACCGGCGCAGGCCGCTGCGCTGTCGCGGTCTGAAGGCGTCGCCTCCGTGGAGCTGGACGCCCCCGTCACGGTGCTGGAAACGCAGCAGACCGCACCGTGGGGTCTCGACCGCGTGGACCAGCGGGCCCTTCCCTTGTCCGGTTCCTACAGTTGGACGGCGGCAGGCGCCGGGGTTAGCGCCTACGTGGTGGACACCGGCGTCCTCGCCTCACATACGCAGTTTGGCGGTCGCGTCACGGCAGGCTGGACCGCTGTTGCAGACGGCCTCGGGTCAGGGGACTGCAACGGCCACGGCACCCACGTCGCCGGGACGGTGGCGGGCTCTACCTACGGCGTGGCAAAGGCCGCAACGATCGTTCCCGTGCGCGTCCTTGACTGCACCGGCTCCGGTTTCACCTCCGATGTTGTGGCCGGGTTGGACTGGATTGTGGCCAACCACGCCGCCGGAACGCCGGCCGTGGTGAACCTGAGTGTGGGCGGCCCGGCCAGTTCGGCCGTGGATTCCGCGCTCCAGGGTGTCATTAACGACGGCGTCACGGCAGTGGTCGCGGCCGGCAACTCCGCCGCGGATGCCTGCGGTGGTTCGCCCGCGCGGCTTCCAGCCGCGGTCACCGTGGCCGCCAGCGATTCCGCCGACCGGCAGGCATCCTTCTCCAACTTCGGCTCCTGCGTTGACCTCTACGCGCCCGGTGTGGGCATCACGTCCGCCACCTACACCTCCAACACGGCCACCGCATCCATGTCCGGCACGTCCATGGCAACGCCACACGCCGCAGGAACTGCAGCGGTTATGCTCTCGCAGAGCCCCGCGCTCACCCCGGCCCAAGTGGCGGCAGCGCTCGCCGCGAACGCCACCGCCGGTGTCATCACAGGCGCCGGGACGGGGACGCCCAACCGCCTGCTGTACTCTGCGGCGGCTGCTCCCGCTGCCCCAGCGCCCACGGTAACCGCCAGGACGCCGGGCGCCGGTACGACGTCGGTGCCTCTGGGAAGCAACGTGACCGCGACCTTCAGTGCCACTGTCCAAGGCGTAAGTGCCGCCACCTTTGTGCTCCGCGATGCCGCCGGCACGGTCATCCCGGCAACGGTCACCTACAACGCGACCACCATGACAGGAACCCTGGACCCCTCGGTCACCCTGCCCACTGACGCGAAGTTCACGGCAACACTGACCGGTGGCGCCACGGCGATCCGGGATACCTCAGGCACGCCGTTGGCCAGCACCAGTTGGACGTTTGTCACCGGCCCGGCGCCGGTGATCACAAGCTATGCGCCCGGCAGCAACGCCCTGCTGGTCCGGCGGAACAACAACATCACTGTGACGTTCAACGAGGCAGTCCAAGGCGTCAGCGCGGGGACGTTCACGGTGAAGAACGCCGCCACAGGGGCGGTGGTCCCGGCAGCTGTGGTCCGCAACGGCACCACCAACCAGTGGATCCTCGACCCGCAGCAGGCCCTGTCCGCCAAGACCAGATACACGGTCACGGTCACCGGCGGCGCAGCCGCCATCCGCGACCTTGCCGGCAATCAGCTGGCCACGAAGTCCTGGCAGTTCACTACGGGTTCGCTCTAAGGGTTCCCCGCTGGGGACGGGAGCCCGACGGCGGCGGCTGGGGGGCGTCGTCGGGCTTTCCCGGTTGCCGGGATGAATCCTGCGCGGCCTCAGGGTGATGCTCAGACCAGATGTGCCCCACTTCTTCGGCGAACTGCTCCACAATCCTGCTCATGGCTGCATGGGCAGCGCTGGCCTCGCCCCGCTGAATGGCACTGGCCACATCGACGTGCAGCTGCAGTGCTTCGTGCTGCGGCAGCTGCGGCATGAGGCCGTGTTCCACCCTGCCGGTCAGGACCTCAGCCACCAGGTTCTGGAGCTGCGAGAACATGGCGTTGCCGGAAGCCTTGAGCACCGCGGCATGGAACTCGACATCAAGCCGGAGGAATTCCTCCTGGTCTCCGCGCTGGCCGGCGGCCCACAGCCGCGCTGCGAGGGAAACCAGCTCGCTGCCGGCGTCCCAGGAGGCGCGCTCGGC
>JBDTQQ010000316.1:0-4088 GCA_039932075.1 Pseudarthrobacter sp.
GCCCCGGTGGCTCCGGCTCCGGCGCCCGCTCCTGCCCCGGTGGCTCCGGCTCCGGCGCCCGCTCCTGCCCCGGTGGCTCCGGCTCCGGTGGTTCCCGCACCAGCACCTGCTGCCGTCTATTACGCCAACTGCGCGGCCGCGAAGGCTGCCGGTGCCGCGCCGATCCGTGCCGGGCAGGCCGGCTATCGGTCGGCGCTGGACCGCGACAACGACGGCGTTGCCTGCGAAAGCTAGACCAGTTCCATCACTCGTTCCAAACTTTCCAAGGGGGAAAAATGAAGAAGACACTGGCACTAGTTGTACTTGCCGGGCTCATGCTGACAGGGTGCGGTGGCGCTCAAAAGGCTGTACAGCCGACCCCCGCTGCTGCAGTGGTAGATGCCATCGCGGTTCCAGGCGTGGTGGGCCTGACTCTGGACAAGGCGACTGCTCAGCTCAAAGAGCTCGGGTTCGAAGTCAAGGCTAAGGACACAGTCGACGGCAAAGCGATAGTTTCAGAGAAGAACTGGCAGGTGACGTCCCAAGACCCCACGGAGGGTGCCCAGGCGGCCAAAGGTTCCACCGTGAACCTCGGCGTCAAGTCCCTTGAGAAGATTGCGGCGGAGAAGGCTGCCGCTGACAAAGCTGCCACGGACAAGGCAGCAGCAGAGGCGGCCGCGGCCGCGAAGGCCGCGACGGACAAGGCTGCGGCGGACAAGGCTGCAGCCGATCAGGCCGCTGCGAAGTCTGCCGCCCAACAGGCAGCTCAGCAAGCGGCAAAGCAGGCGCCAGCTCCCGCGCCGGCAGCCCCGGCACCCGCACCGGCAGTCAAGGCACCGGCTGCTGTCTCCTACGCGAACTGCACAGCCGTCAAAGCTGCTGGTGCCGCGCCGCTGTATGCAGGGCAGCCTGGCTACAGCACCAGCCTGGACCGCGACCGCGACGGGGTCGCCTGCGAAAAGTAGGCCAATCGGAAGCCCAGCCGCGGATATCCTTCACCCAGAGGGCATCCGTGGCTGTCCGTTTTAAAGCTGAGCGGCGCCGTCCCGGGGCACTTTGACACGGACGCGCCGCGGATTGAGCCGTTTCGGGGCCGGGTCACCGTCAACGTGCCCCACGACGGCGCGGGGCGCGCCAGTCAGTGCGGCAGCACTTTGCGGGACTGGTTGTCACTGCCCGGCGTGGGGCCTAGGCTATGGCCACGGCCCCACGCGGGGACCGGCCAGGACCCTCCCTCACGGGGGTCAGGCACACGCTGGGAGGCCGTGTCCTGGACATCACTGGACAGGAAAACCATGACCAAGTATCTGTTTGAAGCGAATTATGTGGGCGACGGAATCACGGGACTCATGCGAGAAGGCGGCACCAAACGGCGTGAGGCGCTGGTGGAGGCGCTCAGCTCCGTCGGAGGATCGCTGGAGTGTTTCTACTACGCCTTCGGGGACATCGACGTCCTCGGCGTTTTTGATGTGCCGGACCAGGCGAGCGCGGCAGCCCTTTCATTGATGATCAATTCGACCGGCAACGTGGATGTTCGCCTGAAGCCGCTCATGACGCCGGAAGATATTGACGAGGCGGCCAAGAAGACGCCGTCATACCGGGCGCCGGGGCAGTAGGCGCAGCAACCAGTTGGTCAGCGCCGCCGTCGGAAATTACGACGGCGGCGCTTCAGTTGCGTGCCTTTCGGTGGCTCCGCAGTGCTTCCCGCGCCGTTCCCGGGAAATAGGCATAGATCTGGGGCCCGGCCATGCGTCCGTGGGTCACGTGGCCATGGCGTTGCTGTCCTTGACCCGGTCGATGGTGGCACCCCAGCCTTCCCGAGTGCCTCCCATTATGAGCTTTTGCACCTCTTCAATGTCGAGATGCTCAGCGAACTGAACTGTGAGGACGAGCTCCGTTTCCGCGCCGAGGTCGTCGAGTTGCACCGTGACAACAGGGGCAGCCAGTTCGATCCCGCCGTCGAGTTCGGGCCAGCCGCCCACGGCTCCCCACCGAAAGACGAGCCGTTCGTCGGGAACAATCTCCAGGTAAATGCCCCCGGTGGGATACCTAAGGTTGTCATTGACGATCATCTGCTGTCTCCACGATCCCCCAACGCGGAGGTCCACCTCAATGGGTGTGGTGGGGGTGGGCATGCCGGGGTTGTAGAACCAGCCGAGATGCTCGGGGTCAGTCCACGCTGTGAACACGGCATGCTGCGATGCAGCAATAATTCGGGTAAGGGTGAAGCTACGATCCTGTGTCGGGTAGTCGGTCATCATCTATCCTCCGGTCCCGTCACCTCACCGGGTCGATCCTGCTTTATGACGGGCTGAGCGTCAAGGCTGATGCAGTCGGAGGTGGCCGTGCCAATCCGCGCAAGCCCGCCCGCGGTTACTGCTTTTCGCCGCTGGCCGTGCCCGTCCCGTACATCCAGAGCACGATGTCCATGACCCGGATGTCGGAGATCGGATCCGTGATTCGCGAGAGCCTGCGGATCTCCTGCAGCCGCTGCGGAAGGCCGGTGCCGTCGGTGAGAGCGCTGCGCCATCTCTCCCACTGGCCCATCGAGCCCGACTCCATGCTCATCACATGCCCGACGACGGAATCGTAGATCGGGACCAGAAGCGGGCGTTTGCGGGCCATCAGTTTGCTGGTGCGCGTTTCGCCCATGCCCCAGCGGCCGGTGTCGCGTCCCCGGAGGACGTGCCATAGCTGATGGGCGGGGCTGGCGTCGCCGAGTACCTTGTCGAAGTCGTCCGGTTGCGCATCGGCCATGCAGAGGTCGGCCGGAATCTGCGCCAGAAGATCGGAAATCAGTGCAGCATGGGTTTCCAGGATGCCGAAGGCTGCTTCGCCAGGGACGTCCACGGACAGGAAGGAGACGGCGATCAGGTCGTCGGGCGTCACCCGGTTCACCACCGGCGACGCATCGCCACCACCGCCCCAGCAGTTGAACATACTGCCTGTGTAGCCGGGAAGGCCAGAAGTTGTTCGGCGGTAGTAGGTGCGCAGCAGTTGGGCTGCAGCGTCCACATAGTCGTCATCCAGGATATTCGGAATTGCCGTTTGTCCCCCAAATAGTTGTGCCTTCCAGCTGAGCCGGAAATCCCGGGAAGTCTATCCGGAGAAAGTGAAATGTAACCGCCCGCGGACGTCGGCCGGCACGCGTTCATCTCACGGCACTCGGATATTACGACGGCGGCGCTTCAGTTGCGGGGCGTCTCCTGAACCTGAGCCTCAGCCTAGGGAACGGAAGAACGCCGCCGCATCGTCCGCGACCCGCTCCGGAACCTCCCATAGGACCATATGCGCAACGTCGGGGTACACCTTCAGCGATGATCCCGCTACCCGGGCCGCCAAGGTTTCCTGGTCGCCTCGGGGCAGCAGTGTGTCGTGCTCGCCCCACAGGATCAACGTCGGCGCCTGGATCATTCCCGCTTCCGTGGGTGGCGTGGCGCTTCTGAGGCCATTCATGATGCCCTTCCACGCGTGGGCTGGCATCCGGAGCCCATCGCGCACGCGGTCCTCGATGAACCACTGGGGCACCGCATGCATCAGGGGGAACCAAGACAGCGAATCCCGGACCCAGCGCTCGTCGATGGGGTCTGTCAGGGCATCAACTTCATCGGCAAACGGCGCCGGGCCGTGGAGGCTCAGTGGCGAGCCCACCAGCACCAGCGCCGCGACTCGCTCGGGGTGCATCGTAGCCAGTTGCTGGGCGACGTAACCGCCGCTGGAGGAGCCGACGACGGCTGCATTCGGCACGTTGAGGGCGTCCAGGATGGCTTCGGCGTCTTCGGCCTGTTCCGTCAGGGAGTAGCCGCCGATCGGTTTGTCCGCCTCGCCCTGCCCGCGCAGGTCTGGCGCGTAAATTCTGTAACCGGTTAGCAGTGGGACCAGACGGTCAAAGCTTCGGCGGGATTCGCCCCACGGGTGCAGCAGCAGGACCGGCTTTGCAGCGGCGTCCCCCTGGACAAGGCACGGCACCGTAATGCCCGTGCGCAGCCTGAGGGCGCGGACTTCGGAGTCCATAGATTGAGGCTACGCCGCGTCAGCCAGAGTTTGAACGGGCCAGTTGCAGCATGGACCGACGGTTCGCGGAGGGAGCCGGGGGAATGCAGAAATAT
>JBDTQQ010000317.1:0-4048 GCA_039932075.1 Pseudarthrobacter sp.
TGCTCCAGCCGTTTGGAGGAGGCGAGCCGCCAGCGGATCACCTGCGGGTCGTAGAGGTTCCAGTCGTCTTCGGGCTGCACCACGGTGCCAAACCGGCGCCTCGAAGCCAGCATGCCTTTGGACGACAGGACCCGGGCGGCCTCCCGGACCACCGAGCGGGACACACCGTGCTGTGCCTCCAGCTCGTCCAGGCGAACGATCGAATTGGGTGCCAGGGACCCCTCTGCAATGGCGAGTCCCAAGCTCTGAACCAACGATGCATGCCGGTCGATCGGCGACTCCGCCTTGGGGGTTTTCATGGATAAATCATACTGGTTTGCGAAAGGGGTTGTTTAAGTCTGCCTTATTTACCTATGATCTTCCCCAGAGCAGATGTAAAGAGGCATTTGTATGTGGCTGGACAGTGACGTCAGCCCGGAACAGCAAGGAGTCGTTATGAAGCGACGTTCAGTAGTGAAGTACGCGGCAGTGGCCGCCGCGCTCTCGCTGGGGCTGACAGCCTGCGGCGGCAGCGGCAGCAGCGACGCCAAACAATCGGGAACAGTCCGTGTGACGCTGGCCAACCACGTCTGGACCGAAGGCATCAAGGCAGCCATCCCCGAATTTGAGAAGTCCAGCGGCCTCAAGGTCGAACTGACCCAGCTCGGCGAGGACCAGCTCTCGGACCAGTACAACGTCAAGCTCAACGCAGGCAGCGACGAGATCGACGTGATGATGTACCGTCCGCTCCAGGAGGGTAAGGCGTTCGCAAAGAACGGCTACCTCGCGGACCTGACCAGCAAGGTGTCCTCGGATTCCAACTGGGACTGGAAGGATTACCAGGAGGGCCCCGTCAAGGCCACCACCGCTGACGGCAAGGTGGTGGGTGTCCCCATCATCACCGAGCGTGAAGTCCTGTACTACCGCAAGGACCTGCTGAAGGCCGCCGGCCTCGAGGTTCCCAAGACCATGGAAGAGCTGGAAGCCGCTGCCAAGACCATCAAGGCAGCCAACCCGGACACCGCCGGTTTTGTTGCCCGCACGGGCAAGTCCGCGGCCGTCACCCAGTTCTCCAGCTTCCTCTACAGCTTCGGTGGCGATTTCATCGATTCCAGCGGCAAGTCCGCCGTCAACTCGGATGCTGCCAAGAAGGCCTACGCCTTCTACGGCGGCCTGATCAGGAACTACGGCCCGGCCAACGTCAGCACCGACATGAGCTGGCCCGAGGCAATGGCCATCTTCACGCAGGGCAAGGCTGCCTTCTACACGGAGGCCGACTCGCTCTACAAGAACGCCACGGACCCGGCCAAGTCCAAGGTTGCCGACACTGTCGGGTTCGCTGCCCTGCCCGCCGGCCCCGCCGGTTCCAAGCCGTACAACATCCCGTCATGGGGCCTCGCCGTGAACCAGGCTTCAGGAAACCAGGACAACGCCTGGAAGTTCATCCAGTGGGCCACGAGCAAGGAACGCACGCTGGCGGCACAGAAGGCCGGCGTCCCCGGACCCCGCGCCTCCGTCTGGGCCAACTCCGAAGGCACGTCCACGTACCCGAAGGACCTCGCAGAAGCCATCGCGGTGAGCGCTAAGAACGGCGTCGGCCACGACCGTCCTGAGGTAGTCACCGTCGGCAAGGCACGCGAAATCGTCGGCGAGCCGATCGTTGCCAGCATCACCGGCGCCGACGCTGCCGCTGCGGCTGACTCGGCCAACGATGCCTTCCAGAAGTTCCTGGACGGCGAAAAGAAGTAACGCACCCGGTGCACCCTCAATCCCGGTGCACCACCCAGCCGGGGCGGGAGGCAGCGACGCTGCTCTCCTGCCCCGGCCGCACTTCAGCCCCCAACTCCTTAGGCGAACCATGTCTGTAATGACTTCTCCCCGCAGCGCAGCCCGGAATTCCGGCCGTGCCCCTAATGGCCGCGAAAAATTCTCCGACTGGGCGAACACACACCGCAAATGGCTCTTCGCGGCTCCGGCGATGGCCTTCGTCGGCATCCTGATCGTTTTCCCGCTGGCTTGGACCCTTTACCTGAGCCTCACCGATTCGCAGGGCTCCGTTCGGGCAGCCACCGAGTTCATCGGCCTGGAAAACTACCTGACCGTCCTGTCCGACGTCGAACGCTTCTGGCCCGCGGTGGGCCGCACCCTGACCTTCACCGGCATTGCCCTGGTCTGCGAAGTGGCCCTGGGTATGGGCATAGCGCTGCTGCTCTGGCGCCCGTTCCGCGGCGAAAAGTGGGTGCGGGTGGCTATCCTGTTGCCGCTCGTGGCAACCCCGGTGGCCGTGGGCATGATGTGGCGGCTGATCTTCGACCCCAACATCGGGTTCGCCAACCAGTTGCTCGCCGCTGTGGGCATTCCCGCCCAGCCCTGGCTGTCAGGCCAGGACACCGCGCTCGGCACCACCATCTTTATGGACGTGTGGCAGTGGACGCCCATGGTGGTCCTCATCCTGCTGGCCGGCCTGACGTCCCTCTCCGAGGAGCCCGATGAAGCGGCCCGGATGGACGGCGCCAGCGCGTTCCAGCGCTTTTTCTACATCACCCTTCCCCTCATGATGCCCACGGTGATCGTGGCCATCCTGCTCCGGGGCATCGACGCCCTGAAGACCTTCGACATCCTGTACGCCACCAAGGGCAAGGGCGGCGGGTCCTTCCACGAGGTGGAGACCCTGAACGTTTACGCCTACGGGCTGAGCTTCGACTACAACCAGTACGGGCTGTCCTCGGCGGTGCTGATCCTGTTCTTCATGATCATCATCGGTTCCATGTGGCTGCTGACCATGCGTAAGAAAGCGGTAAGCAAATGACCGTCCTGACCGAACACCAGACGTCCCCGGGGCAGCCGCAGCCGCTCCGCCGCCCCAGGAAACCCCTCGGGACCCGCGCCTACAAGGTCTTCCGCGTCGTAGCCCTGATCGCCGTGGTCCTGTTCTTGATCGCGCCCTTGATCTGGATGCTGCTCGCTTCGCTGAAGACTAATGTGGACATCTACGACACCGCCAAATCGTTCATCTTCAGCCCCACGTTCGAGAACTACGCGAACGTCCTCCAGCGCAACAACTACTTCGTCTTCATCTTCAACAGCTTCTGGGTGGCGTTCGTCTCCACCGTCCTCTCGCTGGTGCTCGGTGTCCCCGCCGCGTATGCCATGAGCCGGTTCACCATGCACCGTTCAGCCCTCGTGGTCCTGATGGCCCGCGTCATCCCCGGCGTTTCGCTGCTGGTGCCCTGGTACTACGTGTTCTCCAACCTGAAAATGGTGGGCGGCTTCGAGGTCCTGATCCTCAGCCACATGTTCGTGGCGCTGCCCTTGATCGTCTACATCATGATGAGCTACTTCGACTCCCTCCCGCTCGAGCTGGAGGAATCGGCGCAGGTGGACGGACTCACCCCCATCGGCGCGTTCCAGCGCATCACGCTGCCGCTGTCCGTGGCCGGCATGGCCACCGCCGGCATCCTGTCCTTCATCTTCTCGTGGAACAACTTCATGTTCGCCCTGGTGCTGTCCGGTTCGAAAACGAAGACGCTGCCCGTTGCCATCTTCGACTTCGTCTCCTACGCCAGCATCGACTGGGGCGGACTGATGGCAGCCGCCACCGTGGTGACCATCCCCATCATGATCATTGCGCTCTTCACGCAGAAATACATCGTCTCCGGCATGACCGCCGGCGCTACCAAGGGCTAGGCCAAGATGACCATCATCAGCAGAATCGAAACCTTCCTGGTCGCACCGCGGTGGCTGTTTGTCCGGATCGAGACCGGCAGCGGCATCGTCGGCTGGGGCGAGGCAACCTGCGAGGGGCGCAGCGAAACGGTGCGCACCGCCGTCGAACAGCTGGCGGAGTTGCTCATCGGCAACGACGCCCTCCGCATCGAGGACCACTGGCAGGTCATGACCAAGGGCTCCTTCTACCGGGGCGGCCCCATCCTGGCCAGCGCCGTTTCCGGGCTGGACCAGGCCCTGTGGGACATCGCGGGCAAACACTTCAACACCCCGGTGCACCAGCTCCTGGGCGGCCACGTCCGGGACCGGATCCGGATGTACGGCTGGGTGGGCGGGGATGAGC
>JBDTQQ010000318.1:0-4047 GCA_039932075.1 Pseudarthrobacter sp.
ATCACCGACTACGCCGACCGGCTGCTCGATGACATGGACGAGCTGCGCGGCCACTGGCCCGAGCGTGTGCTGGCCATGCAGAAGAACTGGATTGGGCGTTCCGAAGGTGCGCACGTCAACTTCGTGATCGGGGCCGACGGCGGCAAGCCCGCCAAGGACGTCACCGTCTTCACCACCCGCCCGGACACCCTCTACGGCGCAACATTCTTCGTGGTCGCAGCTGACGCACCGATCGCCGTCGAACTCGTCACGGACGAGCACGCCGCCGCCCTGGACGCGTACCGCGAGCAGGTCAAGGCCCTGAGCGAGATCGAACGCCAGTCCACCGAACGCGAAAAGACCGGAGTCTTCACCGGACGGTACGCGGTCAACCCGCTGAACGGCGAGAAGCTGCCGGTCTGGGCCGCGGACTATGTCCTGGCCGACTACGGCACCGGCGCCATCATGGCCGTTCCGGCGCACGACCAGCGCGACCTCGACTTCGCTAAGACGTTCGACCTGCCCGTCCGCGCCGTCCTTGACACCGGCGAGGACGATCCCGCCGTTTCCGGCAAGGCCACGGCAGGGGAGGGGACGCTGATCAACTCAGGCGTCCTGGACGGCCTGCCGAAAACCGAAGCCATTCCGGCCGCCATCGCCATGCTGGAAAAGCAGGGCACGGGCGAAAAGTTCGTGAACTTCCGTCTCCGTGACTGGCTCCTGAGCCGGCAGCGTTTCTGGGGCACTCCCATCCCGATCATCCACTGCCCCGCCTGCGGTGAGGTTCCCGTTCCGGATGAGCAGCTGCCCGTGACGCTGCCCGCTAACCTGCGCGGCGAGGACCTGTCCCCTAAGGGCACCTCACCACTGGCTGCCGCAGAGGCCTGGGTCAACGTGGAGTGCCCCAACTGCCACGGGCCGGCGAAGCGCGATACGGACACCATGGACACGTTCGTGGACTCGTCCTGGTACTTCCTGCGGTTCGTATCCCCGCAGTACACCGAGGGCCCGTTCGATCCGGCGAAGATCAACGAGTGGATGCCGGTGGGCCAGTACGTGGGCGGCGTGGAGCACGCCATCCTGCACCTGCTGTACGCGCGCTTCTTCACCAAGGTGATCCATGACCTCGGCATGCTCGACGCCGATGAACCCTTCAGCGCGCTGCTGAACCAGGGCCAGGTGCTCAATGGGGGCAAGGCGATGAGCAAGTCGCTGGGCAATGGTGTGGACCTCGGCGAGCAGCTCGACAAGTACGGTGTGGACGCTGTCCGGCTGACCATGATCTTCGCCTCCCCGCCCGAGGACGACGTGGACTGGGCGGACGTCTCGCCGTCGGGATCCGCTAAGTTCCTCGCCCGAGCCTGGCGTCTGGCACAGGATGTCAGCAGCGAGCCCGGTACTGACGCCGCGTCCGGTGAGCGCGCACTGCGGTCCGTGACGCACCGCACCATCGCCGACGCCGCCGCGCTGCTGGATAACAACAAGTTCAACGTGGTGGTGGCCAAGCTGATGGAGCTGGTCAACGCGACCCGCAAAACCATCGATGCAGCCGGCGGTGCCGGCGGGGCTGACCCGGCCGTCCGGGAAGCCGCAGAAGCCGTCGCGGTTATCCTGAGCCTCTTTGCGCCCTACACCGCGGAGGACATGTGGAACGTCCTGGGCCACCCCGCCTCGGTGGCGAACGCCGGCTGGCCCGCCCACGATGAAGCGCTCCTGGTCCAGGAGACCGTTACCGCTGTGGTCCAGGTGCAGGGCAAGGTCCGCGACCGGCTCGAAGTGTCCCCGGACATCAGCGAGGACGAGCTGCGCGAACTGGCCCTGGCCAGCGAAAACGTCCAGCGCGCCATGGACGGCCGCGGCCTCCGCACGGTGATCGTGCGGGCGCCTAAACTGGTGAACATCGTCCCGGCCTAGCCGGGCACGCCGGCCGCCGGATCCAACCGGAGGCCGGCCTGAAACCAGGAGGCACGTTGCCCGACCGTGAAGCCGCAGCATGGCTCTGGCTCCGGGAGCGTCTTGCTGCCCTCCGCCCCGCGGCACGCCCTGCCCTCCCCGCAGAGACGTCCGCCGCCGACGTCCGTACCGCTGTGGTGACAGACTCCGCGTCGGCACTGCCAGCTGAATGGGTGTCCGCCTGCACCTCAGCTGGTCTGCTGACCGTGATACCGATGCCGGTGATGGTGGGCGAAGAAATTTACGGTGAGGGCGAAGACGACATCACCGAAACCATCGCGTTGGCCCTCGCCGGCGGGAAATCCGTGAAGACCTCCCGCCCCTCACCCGGCCAGTTTGAACAGGCCTTCCTTGCCGCTGAGCGTGGCGGATACGAGGCGGTTGTCAGTATCCACATCTCCGGAGGCCTTTCCGGCACCGCAGATGCTGCCCGGCTTGCCGCGGGACGCGTGAACATCCCTGTGGAGGTTGTGGACTCCGGCACCGTGGGCATGGCGCTGGGGATGGGCGTCCAAAGCGCCGTGGCCGCCGCTGCCGCCGGCTTGGAGGCAGCCGCTGTCAGCACCGCTGCGACGGACCAGATGGCACGGACCAAGGTCTACTTCTACGTTCCCAGCCTGGAGCAGCTACGCCGGGGCGGACGGATCGGCGCCGCCGCCTCGCTGCTGGGGACGATGTTCGCCATCAAACCCATTCTGGCGGTCGACGGCGGGAAGATCGTTCCGCTGGAGAAGGTCAGGTCAGCAGCCAAAGCCATCGCCCGGCTTGAGGAGATTGCCGCTGCGGACGCCTTGGCCCGTCCGGCTGGCCTGGCCCGGCTCGCCGTCCACCATTTTGGGAATCCGGCGGAGGCCGAAGGGCTGGCGGCCAGGTTGGCCACGGCACTCCCCGGCTGTCCGCCCGCCCAGATCAGCTCTCTGCCCGCCGTCCTGGCCGCCCATGCCGGGCTGGGCGTGCTGGCCGTCATCGTAGGGGAAAGTTTCCCACCTCCTGCGGAGCCCAAACTGCTTTCCACATAGGACAGGCCAGGGCTGTCACCTGTGGCGTTCAGTCCTTAGCGTTGGGAGCATGTCACGCCGGGACGCTGGAGCACGCCAGGCGGCACGGCATGCCCGGGAGCGGCTGCAGGCAACCCTTGGCGGGAGCGCCGGGCTACTGACCGACGACGATGGACAGGTATTCGAGTACGGCGGCGGCGCCCATGGCAGTGCGGATACCGCTCCCGAAACGATTGTCCAGGGCGCTCCCGGCACGGGTGCGGTTGGTCCGGCACTCAGATGGCGGGTGGGCCTTCCTGTGGCCCTGCTCATTGCTGCCCTCGCGGTGCTGGGCGGCGCCTGGTTCTGGGTACAGGTGGCTGCCGGGCAACCGGAAGTGGTCCCGCTCAGCGATGTCTCCTCCCAGGAAGGTGGCCTCGTCGAGGAGGAATCCCCGGGGCACGGAACAGACCGCGCAGGGCCGGCTGGAGTGCCCGTGGAGAATCCTCAGGCCGGTACGGTCATCCTCCACGTGGCCGGTGCTGTGGCCGTGCCCGGAGTGGTGCAATTACCAGCAGGCAGCCGGGTTCACCAGGCTATCGCTGCCGCAGGCGGCGCCACCCCCTCGGCAGACCTCAACCGGCTCAACCTTGCCGCGGTGCTGGCGGACGGACAGAAACTGTATGTGCCCCTGCCGGGTGAAAACATCCCCGCAGAACTGCCGGGCGGAGCCGCAGTCGGGCAGGATACTGGTACCGGTGCTGCGGCGGGTGCTGGAACGGTCAACCTCAATACGGCGACCGTCGAAGAACTGGACGCCCTGCCGAAAGTGGGCCCCGTGCTGGCGCAGCGGATTGTCGATTGGCGCAAGGAACACGGGCCGTTCACCTCCGTCGAGGAGCTCGACGCCGTGGACGGGGTCGGGCCCAAGATGCTGGAAACGCTCCTCCCGCTGGTGGGTATCTGAGATGGCCCCACGCAGCCCGTGGAGCCGCTTTGTCGACTCCGCAGTTCAGAAGCCGGCAGTGCAGGAGCCGGCAGTTCAGGGACCTGCCGGGGGACAGGGGGCGGTGAAGCCGCCCCCGGTGCGTCGGAAGAGTGCCATGCTGGCCGATCATGTCAGGAAGACGCTGCGCGG
>JBDTQQ010000319.1:0-4030 GCA_039932075.1 Pseudarthrobacter sp.
TTCGTCGAAGAAGCCCGGCAGCCCGGCTTTTACGACTGCAGTGAGAGAGGCTGACCGGTCGAAGCGGGCGGGATATGCGCGGTGCAGTGTGTCACAGATGTGCTGTTGCACTGTGGGGCCTATGAAGCCGATCAGCTCAAGGGGCGTCATCGGCAGATCCCACGGTGAGAGGGAACGGTCGACGGTGACGGCGTCACCCCCTCTATCGATTTCAGCCAGTATTTCGCTGAACAGGCGCGTGAGGAGTCGGTTCACGACGAAGCCGGGCGTGTCAGCTACAGGTACGGCAGTCTTGCCGAGAGCCCGGGCGAGGCTCCAAGCTGAGGCGAGAGCTGTTTCGGACGAGAGGGGGGTCCGGACCAACTCGACGAGCGAAAGGACAGCGACTGGATTGAAGAAGTGGAACCCAAGGACCCTTCCCGGGTGCTTGAGACCTCGTGCCATATCAGTGACGGAGAGCGAGGAAGTGTTGGTGAGCAGCAGGGCGTCCGGCCCGATGTGCTCCTCTAGCTGTCGGAATACACTCCGTTTAGTCCTTTGGTCCTCGAAGACCGCCTCGATCGCGGCGTCACACCCGCTGAACTTCGACGGATCAGTGGTGCCTCGGATTAGCCCGGCGATTTCGGCTGCCTCACCGGGTCGGAGCTTGCCTCTGGCCTCCTGCCGGTCAAGGTGTCCGCGCATTCGGTGGAGGGCCGCGGACACCCGGTCGGTGGAAAGGTCGCTGATGAGGACTGGGATGCGGAGTTTGTCCGCGACCAGCAGGACGAGCTGGCTTGCCATGAGACCCGCGCCAACGACGCCGAAGGTTTGGATGATATTAGGCTGCCCCGCGTTTGCGGCTAACACCGCTGCGGGGTCAGCCGTTTTTGAAAGAGTGTGAGACATCTGATCCTGCTCCCGTTCCTACCGCGGAGGTAGACCGTTGTCGTGTGTGTATAGAGGTCCTTGGCCGCGCCGCCCTGCTCCTTAGGACCGAAGCTGCTGTTTTTTGATCCGCCACAGGGCACATGTGGATCTGAACCCGCAGATTCCGAGTTGAGGTGAAGAATGTCTACATCGGGGACTTCGACAGCTTCCAATACTGTCGCGAGGCCCCGGGTGGAACAACGCTGCGGACTTGCCGAACTCGGACTCTTCGGCCATCCCGAATGCTTCCTCAGCGATCGCGGGCCGCCGGACCGCCGGGACGGGGCCGACGAGTTCTTCTCGCCAGACGAGGTGGTTGAGCCAGCCTGACCAGCAGGAAGCGCGAGCACGGTCGGTGCCATGAAGGCGCCGTGAGTACCGGCATAGGGGTGCCCACTACGCCAAGCGGTTTACGGGTAACCAGGATCTGCGCAGGGCGGCTGGGATTGACAGAGCTAAGGTGGCCGCCGTTGCCTGATACCCATTCTCCGTCTATGAGGAGCCGGAGCTGCACCGTCCCCTTGGCACCGGGGGCGGTGCCTGACATGGCCGGTGCATCAACGGCGGCACTCACCGAAAGGCTCCTATGCCCGTTAGCTTCTGGCCAAGGATGAGGGTGTGTACCTCGTCGGTGCCCTCGTAGGTACGAACGGACTCGAGGTTGTTCGCGTGGCGAAGGGGCGAGTATTCGAGGGTTATCCCGTTGCCGCCAAGGATTGTGCGTGCTTCGCGACAGATTTCGATCGCTTCGCGGCAGTTGTTCAATTTGCCCACGCTGATCTGATGGTTTTGCAGCTTGCCGGCATCTTTAAGTCGGCCCAGGTGTAGTGCGAGAAGAAAGCCTTTGTTGATCTCTAGCGCCATGTTCACGAGTTTCTGCTGAGTCAACTGATAGCCAGCCAACGGCCGGTCGAACTGCAGCCGATTTTTGGAATAGTCCAGGGCGTCTTCGAAGGCGTCACGTGCGGCTCCCATGGTTCCCCAGGCAATGCCATAACGTGCCTCATTGAGGCAGGTGAAAGGCCCGCGGAGGCCAGTGACGTTTGGCAGGACCGCGTCGGCAGGAAGACGAACATCATCCAGAGTGATTTCACACTGGACAGATGCACGCATTGACAGCTTGGGCTCGATAGGTGTGGCGGTGAAGCCTGGAGTTTTGGTTGGTATGACGAAGCCGCGTACGCCAGTGTCCGTCTGGGCCCAGATGACTGCCACCTGTGCCACGTTGGCTAGCCCGATCCAACGCTTTGCGCCGGTCAAAATCCAGTCCGTGCCGTCTCGGCGGGCATAGGTTGCCATGGCGGAAGGGTCCGAACCGGCGGTGGGTTCGGTGAGACCGAAACATCCGATGGCCGTGCCGGCTGCCATCTGTGAAAGCCACTCCTGCTTCTGCTCCTCAGAGCCGTGCTTAGAGATGGCAGACATGGCCAGAGACCCCTGGACCGAGACGAAGGTACGTATGCCTGAGTCACCGGCCTCGAGTTCAGCAGCGGCGAGCCCGTAGTCCACCGCCGTTCCGCCAGCGCAGCCGTAGCCCTTCAAGTGCATGCCCAGCAGGCCAAGTTTGGCTAGGTCGGGGACGATTTCCAGGGGGAACCGCGCTTCTTCGTACCACGTGGCGATGTTCGGTTTGATTTCGTCCCGAACGTAGGTCCGGACCCGGTCCCGCAGTGCGGTTTCCTCGGCCGTGAGGAGAGTGTCGAAGGAGATCAGGTCCGAGGGGTCGGGTGCAGCAGCGGCCTCGACGTCGGCGGAACTAGGGGCAAGAGTCATGAGGTGGTCCCTCCTGGGCATAAGCGATTTTGGGAATGGGCGGAGCTTTGAGGGGTGTCGGTAAACGTCTTGCTTTGGGGGTGGTGCCGCAGCCAGTCCAGCACCTCCCCGGTATGCTCACCGAGGGCGGGTGGGGCTTGGGTGCGCGGTGGCAGCGCCGGCGTCCAGGTGATCGGATGGCGGATTTGGCGGCCGGTAACGTTTCCGTCCTTGTCATGGACTTGAATGGTCGGTTCCAAACCCAGCGCCTGGGCGTATGCGATGCCTTCACCTATGCCAGCGACGCGGCCTGCCGGGACTCCCACGGAAACCAGCTGGTCCTGCCATTCCGTCGCTCCAGCGCCCGCGAGCCCGGCTTCCAACAGTTGGACGAGTTCCCGCCGGTGCTTTACCCGCGCTGAATTGGTGATAAACCGCGGATCCGCCGCCAGCTCCGGATTGCCGATAGCGCGGCAGAGCTTGGCGAACTGTGAGTCATTACCCACAGCAACGGCCAGCGGGTCGTCACGTGTGGCAAGAAGCTGGTACGGGACGATGGAAGGGTGGTCGTTGCCCAGTCGCGTAGGAGTGACACCGGCGCCGAGGTACGCCTGGCCTTGGTTGGCAAGGGCGCCCTGCAGGCTTGAGAGGAGATTGACCTCAATCCGTCTTCCCCGGCCTGTGGAATTACGCTCTGTAAGGGCGGCGAGGATGCCGATCGTGGCATCTTTCGCTGTCAGTACATCGACCAGGGCCACACCTACTTTGTAGGCGTCGCCCTGCGGGTCCCCGGTAATACTCATCAGTCCCCCCACGGCTTGAACTATGAAGTCGTACCCAGGCAAATCGCGTCCGCCTTCGGAGCCGAAACCCGAAATCGATGCGTACACCAGGCCGGGGTTCTCCTCGGCCAATGATTCATATCCCAGGCCCAGTTTGGCGAGCCCGCCGGGTTTGAAGTTCTCCACCAAGACGTCGGCGCGGCGTGCCAGTTCCCGGGCAAGCTCCAGGTCCTCGGGGTCCGTCAGGTCAAGGGTGACGGATTCCTTATTCCGATTAACGCTTTCGAAGTAGGTCGCGCCTGTCTTGGAGGAAGGTGGCGCCCATTCCCGCGTGTCATCCCCGAATCCGGGCCGCTCCACCTTGATGACCCGGGCACCGAGATCAGCCAGGGTCATGGTCGCGAGCGGACCGGCAAGCACGCGGGAGAAGTCGGCGACGACAATCCCCTCAAGTGGCGCGCCGGAGTCCGCTCCCGACCTCATAACTGATCCCGCCCGGTCCACCTTCCCCGGTAAGTCATGACAGTGCCGACCGAATGGATGCCTCCAGTACCGCCAGGCCCTCGTCAAGGACGTCGGCTTCGATG
>JBDTQQ010000320.1:0-4028 GCA_039932075.1 Pseudarthrobacter sp.
ACCGCGCCGGCGTCCAGCAGTTCCAGGTCGTCGCGCTTCCGGAGGGCATCCGTGACGACGGCGGTGGTTTCGGCCGGGTGCGGTGAACAGGTCACGTAGGCCACCACTCCGCCGGGGCGGACGGCGTCCAGTGCGGATGTGAGGAGGGCACGCTGCAGTGGACCAAGGTCGGCCAAGTCCTTGGGCGTGCGGCGCCAGCGGGACTCCGGCCGGCGCCGAAGGGCTCCGAGTCCGCTGCAGGGCACGTCTACCAGGACACGGTCGAAGGCGTCGGGCTGTTCAGTACCTACCTCCCGGCCGTCCCCGGTCCGGACGCGCCAGACGTCCTTCGGCACCGCGGACAGGGCCTGGCTCACGAGCTTGGCACGGTGCGGTGCGGGCTCGTTGGCCAGCAGGGTGGCGCCCTGTTGCCGGGCGAGGGCGCCGAGCAGTGCGGCTTTTCCGCCGGGCCCGGCGCAAAGATCGAGCCAGCGTTCGCCTGCGCCGTTGGGCTCCGTGCCGGTGCCAAGGTCTACGGCGGCCATGGCCCGGGCCACCAGCTGTGAGCCGACGTCCTGGACGCGGGTGCTGCCTTCGCGCACCGTGGCGAGCCTGCCGAGGTCGCCGCCGCTGGAAAGTGCTGAGCCTTCCACGAGTTCACCGGGGGTGGCCCCGTTTTCCAGGGCCTCGTCCAGGCTTCCGAGGCCTGGCAGGGCAACCAGGTTGACCACCGGAGCGGCGTTATCGGCTTCCAGCAGGTCGTTGATCTCCGTGGCGGACCGTCCGTGCGCCACCAGCGACTGCCGCATGGCCCGGACAATCCATTCCGGGTGGGCGTAGCGGATGGACGCGATTTTTGTTTCGTCGCTTTCCCCGGCGACCAGGAGCTCAATCCACTCTTCCAAGGTGTGTGCCGTGACCTTCCGCAGCACCGCATTGATCAGGGCGGACGGACCGGCGCCGATCACCGCCCGGGCCAGTCCAACTGTCTGGTCAAGGGCGGCGTGGGCCGGAACGCGCATGGCCAACAGTTGATGGACGCCTATGCGCAGGGCGTCAAGGATGGCAGGGTCCAGCTGGTCCAGAGGCCGGTCCACACAGCGGGCCAGAATGGCATCGTAGGTGCCTTGGCCTCGGAGGGCGCCGTAGCTCAGTTCCGTGGCGAAGCCGGCGTCACGCTTGTCCAAGCCGTGATGGCGGATGCGGGACGGGAGCACCAGGTTGGCGTAGGCGTCCTCCGCGGCCACTGCCCGCAGCACTTCGAAGGCCACCAGTCGCGCCGGATCCGCCCGGCGCGTGCGCTGCGCGGGAGCGTTCTCGGTGAAGCTCTTCTGGGAGCTTCGGTTGCGTTCGCGGCCCTGGGCGTTGCGCGTGCTTGAATCGCGCGGTCCGCCCTTGCCCCGGCCGCTGCCGCCCCTGCTCCGGCCGCCTGCATTACCGCCGGACTCGCTCATTCGAACACCACGCTTTCAAGTGAAGCCATGCCGCGGGCCCAATCGGCCGCGGCCATCATTTTCTTGCCGGCGGGCTGGATCCTCGTCAGCTCCACCGCGTGGGACCCCGTCCCCACCAGCACGTTTTTCCCTTCGAGGAACACTGCGCCGGGCTCCAGATCGGAGCTGTCAGGCCGAAGCCGAACGGGTTCCAGCTTGACCCTTTGACCCGCCAACGTGGTCCAGGCCCCGGGCTCGGGAGTAACCCCCCTGGCCCGCCTCCCGATTGCCAGCGCGGGCTGCTTCCAGTCGAGCCGGCCGTCGTCGATGGTCAGTTTGGGCGCCAGCGAAACATCTCCCACCTGCGGCTGAGGTGCTGCCTTCCCGGCTTCCACCGCCGACAGTGTCTGTGCAAGGAGCACGGCGCCGCTGTGGGAGAGCCGTTCCAGCAGCGCCCCCGAGGTGTCGTCCGTCCTGACACTTTCAGTCAGCGTCCCGAAGACGGGGCCGGTGTCCAGTCCTTCCTCCAGCAGGAAGGTGACAGCGCCGGTCACGTCATCGCCGGCAATAACGGCCCGCTGCACGGGGGCAGCACCGCGCCACGCGGGAAGGAGGGAGAAGTGAAGGTTAATCCAGCCAAGCGGCGGAACATCGAGGGCGGCCCGGGGAATCAGTCCCCCGTAGGCCACGATGGCGGCGACATCCGGTTTGGCGGTGGCGATTTGCGCCGTTACGGCGTCATCAACGCGGGTGGCGTGGATGACGTCGATGCCCAGCTCGGCGGCGCGGGCAGCAACGGGCGACGGCGTCAGCACGCGTTTGCGGCCAAGCGGCGCGTCCGGGCGGGTCAGTACGGCAACGACGTCAAAGCCCGCCTTGACCAGGGAATCCAAGGAGGGAACAGCGACCGCCGGCGTGCCTGCGAAAAGGACCCTCATGAGTTCGTGCCGCTGCCGAAGCTGGTCCCGCCGAAGCTCGCGCCACCAAAGCTGCCGCCCCCAAAACTGGAGCCGACTGTCTTGGCACGCTTCGCCGTCGTGCGTTCGGTGATGGCGTCATAGTTGGCATTCCGGATGGAGCGCAGCGCACTCTTCCGGTCTTCCCCCTCGAGACGGTCGGTATAGAGGATACCGTCGAGGTGGTCGGTTTCGTGCTGGAAGCAGCGGGCCAGCATGCCCTCCCCTTCTACGGTGACGGGGTTGCCGTGAAGGTCCACACCGGTGACCTTAGTGGCCCTGAACCGGCGGACGGGGAATCCCAGACCCGGGATGGAAAGGCAGCCTTCCACTTGGTCGGGCTGGTAGTCGTCGCTGTTTTCCAGGACAGGGTTAATGATGTGGCCGTCAACTCCGCCCACACGATAAGTGAAGACACGTTGGCTGACACCGACCTGCGGCGCGGCCAGGCCTGCACCTTCCACGTCTTCCATGGTCTCGGTCATGTCCGCAACGAGCTTGGCGAGCTCAGGGCCGAATTCCGTCACAGGATCGGCCACTGTGCGGAGCACGGGATCACCAATGATGCGGATATTCAGAATGGCCATGTGCTGTCTTTCCTCACGGTGGGTGTTGGCGAACCTATCCAGTTTAGGTGCAGGGGCATCGCCGCCGGGACTGACGCCTTGCTGCCGCCAGTACTGCTAGGCGCTGCGCACCTGCACTGACGGGGGCGGAGCTACCGGAAGGAGGGCCGTACCCGCGGCGAGCGTGTCCGCGGAGAGCTCCCAGACACGCCTCAGGGCGCAGAATTTCCACCAGTGGTGTTTGAGGACCTCCGGGTTGGCGCGGACCGGGCGGACCTCGGTCTCACCAATGGCCACGGCAAGAAGCAACGGGTTTTCGCCGTACTTCCACGCCTCCCACTCCCCGGCAACCGGGTCCACCAGGCTTTCCTCCGCTTTCATACCGGCCACGAGCTGCATGACCACTTTGTCATCCAGCGGTTTGACGGTCCCGTCCCGCGTGGTGCCCTTGGTCTTGTAGTCGATGAGGCAGATGCGGCCGTTGATGCGGGCCACAAGGTCCAGCGTGCCGGCATAGCCCACGGATTTGTTCCAGACGGTGATTTCGGGGGCGATGGGTTCCACATCGTAGAGTTCCCACCACTCGTCAAACCGCAGCGCAAAGGCTTCCTCGCCGTTGGCTGCCAGCGCCTCACGGGTTTCCTTCATGGCGTGGGGCCGGCCCAGGGCCCGGAGTGCCACCTGTTCGCAGTAGTTATGGACCCGGTCACCACGTTTTGCGGCATCATCGCGATACATCTCGGCCGCCTTTGATGCACGGTTCACTGCCTGCCGGATTTTGGCCGGACTGCCCAGGCAGTCGGCGAGCAGCGGGTCCTTGGCCAAACTACTGGCGCCCATGTAACCGAACCAACCGTCCAGCCCGTGCGGCTGCTGGCCGATCACGGTGGTGATGGACGGAACAGAAAACTGCTCGGAGGTGGACCGCGCATACATACGGCCGTATTCCGTGGCGTGGGCAAGGAGTGGATCAGTCATACAAAGACTCTTTCACAGGGGGCTGACAGAATGGCGGACACACAAAAAAGGTCCGTTTCCGCTCGGCTGAGCGGAAACGGACCAGATTCCTCGGTGGGCGATACTGGGTTCGAACC
>JBDTQQ010000321.1:0-4020 GCA_039932075.1 Pseudarthrobacter sp.
GGCCGCGGTTGTGCAGGTACCGGTTGGACTGGGCCTGGTAGATCGCGTTCATCGGACCGATACCCATCGAAACCGTGGGGAATTCCCAGAACTCCGGCATCAGCCTCGGGTGCGGGTAGGAGGAGAGCGCGTGGCCTTCCTTGGACTTCTCCTGCCGGAAGCCGTCCATGTCCTCCTCGGTCAGGCGGCCTTCCATGAACGCGCGGGCGTACATGCCGGGGGAGGCGTGGCCCTGGAAGAAGACCTGGTCACCGCCGCCGGGGTGGTCCTTGCCGCGGAAGAAGTGGTTGAAGCCCACCTCGTACAGGGTCGCGGCCCCGGCGTAGGTGGAGATGTGCCCGCCGACGCCGATGTTCGCCTTCTGCGCCCGGTGCACCATGATCGCGGCGTTCCAGCGCATATACGCGCGGTAGCGGCGCTCGTACTCCTCGTTGCCGGGGAACTGTGCTTCCTGGTCCACGGGGATGGTGTTCACGTAGTCCGTGGTGGTCACCATCGGCACGCCGACGCTTTGCGCGCCGGCACGCTGCAGCAGGCTCCGCATGATGTATTGGGCACGCTCGGTGCCCTGTTCCCTGATCAGCGCATCCAGGGACTCAACCCATTCGGCGGTCTCTTCCGGATCACGATCAGGCAGCTGGTTAGTCAACCCGCTGAGGATATGGGAGGTATCTTCTCCTGCAGCCACGGCAGCCTCGTTTCATCTTTGAATGTCTGGGCCAAGTTTTCGTATTGTGAGAAAACTTTCTTGCCATTCGAGATTACCGAGCACGATGCGGGCAGTCAAGGCGGACGGGCCGCCGACGGCGACGGATGGTCCAGGGGTGTCTGCGCACCGATTGTGACTGCGGCGGTGAGCCGCCGGACTGACACCCGCGGGTCGCCGTCATAGGCTACACACCGGCGGCCGGATTGGCCGACCGTACCCAGGAGGACCCTATGGCTGCCACCCAAGAACCAACCGTGAAAGTCGCCGTTGTGACCGGAGCAGGCTCCGGCATCGGCCGTGCGGTGGCCCGGCTCATGCTGGCCGAAGGCTACCGGGTGGTGCTGGCCGGGCGGCGGGAGGCGCAGCTGCAAGAGACCGCCAACGGTCATGCGCAGGCGTACGCCGTACCGTGCGATGTCACGGTGCCCGACGACGTCGAGCGGCTTTTCGCCGCGGCGCTCCGGCAGTGGGGGAGAGTGGATGTCCTTTTCAATAACGCCGGCGTGGCCGGCCCTGCGGCCTCGGTGGACGAGATCAACCCGGCGGACTGGGCGGCGACCATGGCGGTCAACCTGACCGGCTCCATGCTGTGCGCGGCGGCCGCGGTCCGGGCCATGAAGGCGCAGTCGCCGCAGGGCGGCCGGATTATCAACAACGGGTCCATCGCCGCACATTCGCCGCGGCCGCGCACCGTGGCGTACACGGTCAGCAAGCACGCCATCACCGGGCTGACCAAGAGCATCGAGCTGGATGGGCGCGGCTTCGGCATCACCTGCGGCCAGATCGACATCGGCAACACGGCCACGGAAATCATGGACACGCTGGGGGTGGGTTCCGGTGCGCTCCAGGCCGACGGCAGCCGGAAAGTAGAGCCGACGTTCCCGGTGGAGGACGCGGCCCGGGCGGTGCTGCTGATGGCGGGGATGCCGCCGTCGGCAAGTGTGGGCTCCGTGGTGATCACGGCGGCCGGGATGCCGTTCATCGGGCGCGGCTAGAGTCCTGCACCGCGCCCGAGGCGGTCAGCTTCCGCGGTAACTGGAAAAGGAGAACGGGCTCAGGAGCAACGGGACGTGGTAGTGCGGTTCGTCGCGCGCCACGGTGAATACCAGCACCACTTCAGGGAAGAAGGCCGCAGTGTTGCTGTTCGCGAAGTACTCGGCGGTGGTGAATTGCAGCCGGTAGGTTCCGGATTCCAGCACCTCGGGGCCGAGGTCCTTGACCCGTCCGTCTGCATCAGTGGTGGCGGCAGCAACCTCGGACCAGGAGCCTTGGTTCTCGGCTTCCAGGCGTACCGGGATCCCGGCAGCAGGCTTCCCCGTGGAGGTGTCCAGGACGTGGGTGGTTATGTGGGACGTGGTCATTCGCTCATCATTCCTTCAAGCCTGTGGACGGCAATTTCACGCAGCTGTTGCTGCACGATCGGGCTTTCCTCGGCGGCACTGTGGGAGAGCCTCACCTGGAGGGCCTCGAGGATCTCTTCTTTGCTGCGGCCGGCGGCACGGATCAGGAAGACCCGGCCGAATTTCTCTTCGTAGCTTCGGTTACCTTCCAGGAGCGCGGCGGCCACAGCGGGCGTGGTGCCGCCCAACGCTTCCTGTTCGGCGCGGGAGAGCCGGGCTTCGGAGCTGTCGCCGGCCGCGCGCTCACCAATCCGGGGATGGTGGGCCAGTGCCGACTCAACTTCCTGGTCGGTGAACGGGAGAGCTGCGCGGCCGGCGAAGGCCAGGAGATCGTCCACGGAGGAGAACGGCCGTGCATCGGCGATCTGATCGACCCACCGCGGGATATCAAGGCAAGGGCGCAGCGCTGAGACTATCTCGGTGCGGTCAGCCTCGTTGAACTTCTGGAGCATCATTGCCGGTCCTTCTGCTGGTGCGGTCATCCACGGGATCGGGCCTTGTCGACAGCTTTTCATATCGTGGAAGTTTTATTTCAACATATGCAAATAGTGAAGCGCAAGCAGTTTTACGTGTCAACTTGGAGGGTGGCGCTGCTCAATGCGACTGCGGCCGCCGAAGATACGCTCAGCGGATGCTCGGCTCCGCCGCGGTTTCTTCGGGAGCTTCCAGGTGGGCGCCATCCACGGCCGGGCTGCTGACGCCGTGGCCTGGGCCCTGGTCGGCGTGCCGCTGGCCTACGGGGTCTATGAAAGCCTGACCCGCGTGGCGGCGCCGGTGTTTGGCTGATCCCGGCCGTCAGCCGTCGAAGAGGCCCCGGACGTCGTCCGCGGACAGGGCCGAGGCAAACATCGCGTCTTCGTCCAGGACGGCGGTGAACAGTTTGGCCTTCTTGTCCTTGAGCGCCATGACTTTCTCTTCGATGGTGTCCTTGGCCACCAGGCGGTAGACCATGACATTCCGGGTCTGGCCGATCCTGTGGGTGCGGTCCACAGCCTGTGCCTCTGAAGCGGGGTTCCACCACGGGTCCAGCAGGAAGACGTAGTCTGCCTCAGTCAGGTTCAGCCCGAATCCGCCGGCTTTGAGGCTGATAAGGAACACCGGTGCGCTTCCTGACTTGAACCGCTCGATCACCTCAGCGCGCCGGCGGGTCTTGCCGTCCAGGTAGGCGTAGGGGATGCCTTCCGCGTCAAGCCGAGCGGCCGCCTTGCCCAGGAAACCGGTGAACTGGCTGAAGATCAGGGCCCGGTGTCCCTCGGCCACGATGTCGCCGAGCTGTTCCATCAGGGCGTCGAGCTTACTGGACGGGACGGAGGCATATTTCTCGTCCACCAGTGACGCGTCCAGGCTGAGCCTGCGCAGCATCGTGAGGGACTTGAAGATCGCGAAGCGGTTCTTGTCCATGTCATCGAGCAGCCCCAGAACCTTCTGCCGTTCGCGCTGCAGGTGCCGCTGATAGATGGTGCGGTGCCGCGGCGCCAGTTCCAGTTCCAGCACTTGTTCCTGCTTGGCGGGCAAGTCCTTGGCCACCAGCTCCTTGGTGCGCCGCATCATCAGGGGCCGGATGCGCCGTCGTAATTGCGCCAGCTTGTCCGCGTCCCCTTCCTTCTCCACCGGCTTCCGGTAGTAGTCGGTGAAATGATTCGACGACGGGAACAGCCCGGGGGCGGTGATCGAGAACATGGACCACAACTCCATCAGGTTGTTCTCCATGGGCGTTCCCGTGATTGCCAGCTTGAACGGGGCCGGGAAACGGCGGGCATTCTGGCTGGCCTTGGTGGCCGGATTCTTTACGAACTGGGCCTCGTCCAGCACCAGCCCGGCCCACCGCTGTGCGGCGTAGGCCTCGTAGTCGAGCCGAAAGAGCGTATAGGAAACAACCACGACGTCGGACCCGGCGGTGAGTGCCGCCGG
>JBDTQQ010000322.1:0-4008 GCA_039932075.1 Pseudarthrobacter sp.
CCGCTGATCCACGCGATCGGCGAGGCTTTCATCCCGGACCTGGGCGGCTGCAAGATCGGCGACCGGCCCATCGACTACCACCTCAACGTGCTGCGCCAGTTCGGCGCCGTCGTGGAGAAGCGCCCGGGCGGCATCCACATCTCCGCACCCCGGGGCCTGCAGGGAGCCAAGATCTCCCTGCCCTATCCCTCCGTGGGTGCCACGGAGCAGGTGCTGCTGAGCGCCACTCGCGCTGAGGGCATCACCGAGCTTTCCGGTGCCGCCACCGAGCCCGAAATCATTGACTTGATTGCCGTACTGCAGAAGATGGGCGCCATTATCAGCGTCCAGACTGACCGCACCATCCGTATAGAAGGCGTCAACGACCTGGGCGGCTACAACCACCGTGCCCTCTCGGACCGCAACGAATCGGCGTCGTGGGCCTCCGCCGCGCTGGTGACCAAGGGCGACATCTTCGTCGAAGGTGCCTCGCAGCGGGACATGATGACGTTCCTCAACACCTACCGCAAGGTGGGCGGCGGCATGGACATCGGCGAGGACGGCATCCGCTTCTACCACAAGGGCGGCAAACTCAATCCGCTGGTCCTCGAAACCGATGTGCACCCCGGCTTCATGACCGACTGGCAGCAGCCCCTGGTGGTGGCTCTGACCCAGGCTGAGGGAGTCTCTATCGTGCACGAGACCGTCTATGAAAACAGATTCGGTTTCACCGACGCTCTCATCCGGATGGGCGCCAGCATCCAGGTGCACCGTGAATGCCTGGGCAGCGTGCCGTGCCGCTTCGGGCAGCGGAACTTCCTCCACTCAGCTGTCATTTCCGGCCCCACCCAGCTCAAGGGCACCGACATCGACGTCCCGGACCTCCGCGGCGGCTTCAGCCACCTCATCGCCGCGCTTGCCGCCAGCGGCACCTCCCGCGTGACCGGGATCGACATCATTAACCGCGGCTATGAGCGCTTCACCGAAAAGCTGGCCGGCCTCGGCGCCGACTTCGACATCACCTCGACAAAGTAGCGGGGGACCCGTGAAGGAAACGGCAAAGAGCCAGGCCACATTCGTGGTGGTCGCAGCCATAGTGCGCACCCTGCTGAACGGCATGATGAACAAAAAGTGGGAGGGCCTGGAAAACCTCCCGGCCGGCGGCTTTATCGCCGCGCCCAACCATTGCACTGAGATTGATCCGCTCATCGTGGGCCACCTGCTGTACAACCAGAAGCGCGCTCCCCGCTTCCTGGCCAAAGCGGGGCTCTTCAAGGTTCCGGTCGTGGGTGCTGTCCTGCGGGCAACCCGCCAGATCCCGGTGGAACGTTCGACGGCGGGAGCGAACCGTTCGCTGCAGCTCGCCCAGGAGATCGTGGCTGACGGCGGGGCCATCATCATCTACCCCGAGGGGACACTGACCCGAGATCCGGACCTGTGGCCGATGAAGGGCCACACCGGCGCAGCGCGCCTCGCGCTCGAAGGTGGAATACCCGTGGTGCCTATCGCCCATTGGGGCGCCCACGAGGTCTTCCCACGGTACGCAAAGCGCTTCCACCTGTTCCCGCGCAAGACGTCGCGGGTGGTGGTGGGGAAACCTGTGGACCTCAGTCCCTTTATGGGCGGGACGCTGGACAAAGCAACCCTGACCGCCGCCACCGATGTCATCATGGACGCCGTGACTGAATTGCTGGCCGGTATCCGGGGCGAGGTACCTCCCGCCGAGCGCTGGGATCCTGCCAAACACAACCAGGCCACGCATGGCCGCTTCGTTGACCGGGAACGGCCTGACGGCGCAGCGGACGCCACGTGACCGCTGACGGAAGCCGTCCCGGTTCGGCCCGGTCTGTTGCCGTCGTCGGCGCAGGTTCCTGGGGAACCACGTTCGCCAAGATTCTTGCAGACGCGGCAAGCGCGGCGGGCGTAGAACGAAGCATCCGGTTGTGGGGCCGGCGCAGCGAAGTGGTGGAGCAGATCAACGCCTCGCACCGCAACGAGCAGTATCTGAAGGACACGGTGTTGCCTGCCAGCATCACGGCGTCCATGGATGTGCGTGACGTGTTGTCCGGCGCGGACCTGGTGGTCCTCGCGGTGCCTGCGCAGTCGCTGCGGCTCCAGCTCCGCGAATGGAAGGCTCTGGTTGCCGCGGACGCGGTGGTGGTGTCCCTGATGAAGGGCCTGGAACTCGGTACGGATGCCCGCATGAGTGAGGTCATCAGCGACGAACTCGGGATTCCCGACCAGCGGATCGCCGTGGTTTCGGGGCCTAACCTCGCCATGGAGATTGCCCGTGAGGAACCCACAGCCTCCGTGGTGGCGTGCACCGATGAGGCGACCGCGGGCTGGATCGCCAGGAGCTGCACTGCTCCATACTTCCGCCCGTACACCACCGGGGACGTGGTGGGCGTGGAGATCGGTGGCATCGTCAAGAACGTCATCGCGCTGGCTGTCGGCATATGCGAGGGCAAACAGATGGGGGACAACACCAAGGCTTCCGTCATTACGAGGGGACTGGCTGAAACGTCAAGGCTCGCCCTGGCCCTCGGCGGGGAGGCCCGGACCATGGCCGGACTCGCGGGCCTTGGGGACCTGGTGGCAACCTGTTCCTCGCCGCTATCGCGTAACCATACAGCCGGCCGGCTGCTGGGTGAGGGCCTCACCCTTGATGAGCTCGCGCTGAAGATGACGCAGACTGCCGAAGGCATAAAATCCGGCCAGGCCGTGCATGAACTCGCGGGGAAGCTGGGTGTCGAAATGCCCATTACCGCCGCCGTTGTAGCCGTCCTCGCCGGCAAACTTTCCGTTGACCAACTGGGGCCGCTGTTGCTGTCCCGGGACCTGAAACCTGAAGGCGATTACTGAGATGTCCGACGAAAACCTGGCCGCAACGGAACCCGCCCGCCGCGCTAAACCTCGCGTGGTGGTGCTCTTTGGCGGCCGGTCCAGCGAACATGCGGTCAGCTGTGTGACGGCTGCCGGTGTGCTGGGCGCCATCAACAAAGACAAGTACGACGTCATCCCCATCGGCATCGCCAAGTCCGGGCAATGGGTCCTGGCTGCGGCGGACACAGCCGAGTGGTCGCTGTCCGCGGCGTCGCTGCCGGAGGTGCCGTCGTCGACCGAAACCGTGACCCTGGCGGAGATCGGTGGGGAGCACCAGCTGATTGTGGCCTCCCCGGACGCGGTTCCGCGCGAGCTCGGCACCGTTGATGTGGTGTTCCCGCTGCTCCACGGGCCGTTCGGTGAGGACGGGACCATCCAAGGCTTGCTGGAACTCTCTGACACCCGGTACGTGGGCGCGGGCGTGCTCGCGTCCGCAGTGGGCATGGACAAGCACTACATGAAAGTCGTCTTCGAAGCTGCCGGACTACGGGTAGGACCGTACGTGGCCGTCACGGACCGTCAGTGGCTCAACGACGCCGAGGCTGTCCGCAAGCAGGTGGACCGTCTTGGCTTCCCCGTGTTCGTCAAGCCGGCGCGGGCCGGATCCTCCATGGGCATCTCCAAAGTGGACTCGCTGGAGGAACTGGATGCCGCCGTCGAGGAAGCCCGCTGCCACGACCGCAAGCTGGTCATTGAGGCTGGCATCGCGGGCCGGGAAATCGAGTGTGCCGTCCTGGAAGGGCGCGGAACGTCAGCTCCCCGCACCTCCATGCCGGGCGAGATTTCGGTGGCAGGGGGCGGTCATGATTTCTACGACTTCAACGCCAAATATGTTGAGGACGACGCCGCTTCGCTCAGCTGCCCGGCCGACATCCCCGAGGAAGCCATCGCCAGGGTGCGGGAGCTGGCGGCAGTCGCGTTCGACGCCGTCGGGGCGGAAGGACTGAGCCGCGTTGATTTTTTCTACACCCCTGAGGGTGAGCTGATCATCAACGAGATCAACACCATGCCGGGGTTTACGCCCAAGAGCATGTACCCGCAGATGTGGGCAGCGTCCGGCCTGGACTACGCGGACCTTATTGACGAACTGATCTACCTGGCGCTGAACCGGAAGACCGGACTGCGGTAGTCCCCACCGGCACCCTA
>JBDTQQ010000323.1:0-4007 GCA_039932075.1 Pseudarthrobacter sp.
GATCGCGGACTTGAAGGTCACGCCCACCCCTGACCCGGCGACGATTCCGCCGGCGATCAGCAGTGGCAGCGAGGAGGCGGCGATAGATACGGTGACCAGGACCAGTCCGGAGCCCAGCAGGATCAGGCCGATGACGAATTGCGTGGTGCGTGCCCACCGGGAGGACAGCACCTGGAAGGCCGCCGAGGAGGCGAAGACCACAAAGGCGACGGCGCCGGCCACCACGTGCGAGGTGATGCCCAGTTGCCGCGCCACAAACGAGGGCGCTAGGGAGGTGAAAAAGCCGAACATGGCGAACCCGACGAAGGCCATCATGGCGGCTGAGCCGCACGGTCCACACCGAAGTGGTGTCCTTCACCATGGCCACGGAACTGGTGCGGGAGGGCCTGGGGATTGCTTTCCTGCCCGAGTCGGCGCTCCAGCACGGCCAGGGGACAGGCATCCGGGCCATTCACACGCCCCTGGTCTGGCGCATCCAATTGGCCCGCTCCGCCACGCGGC
Organism: Pseudarthrobacter sp.; assembly: GCA_039932075.1. Taxonomy (GTDB): domain Bacteria; phylum Actinomycetota; class Actinomycetes; order Actinomycetales; family Micrococcaceae; genus Arthrobacter. The sequence goes on from JBDTQQ010000323.1 coordinate 502, forward strand.
AGCCCACCGCCGCCGAACAGGTCATCGTGGGCGCTTTCAGGAGCCCCGTCGGGGCAGCCCTTACGGAGCCGGCGCCGGCAGCTGACTGAAACAAGTCCCCCGGAAACCCGGCTGCCGGATCTAAGCTGAAGGCTCAGGCACAGTTTGGGTGCCCGCAGCAGGAACACCAACGAGAGGCAAGGCGACGTCATGGGCGATGAGTCAGGGCAGAAGAAGGTCGACGAGACGGTCGAGGCGCTGGAGGACGAGCAGCCCACCCAGGAGTTCGAGCACCAGGTCAGTGGCGAGGACTGGCACGGTGATGCCGCCGACCAGGCCAACGACCTGCGCGCCTACGAAGAGGAAGCGGAAATCCGGGCGCAGTCACGCCGCCCCGGGGACGCGGGCAAGTAGCGTCACGTCACTTGGTGACCAACTCGTTGCCGTAGCCCGAATCACACTTCCCATCGTGGATCACGCCGGACCCGGATGCCACCACGTAGTTGTCAGGAGGATCGAAAACGGCCCTTCGCACGCCCGTGACTTTTAGCGTGCAGCGCCGGGCAAACCGGTCGTTTTCGCCTTGGCCGCCAATCCACATGTCAAGCCAAATCGACGCGCTGCCGTGTTCTTCCGCTCCGGTGTGGCAGGCGCCGTCCTGGGGCGTGGGTCCATCCCCGCAGGTGTCTTCCACGATGAAGTACCGCCGCACGTCCGGCAGGTAAATCCGGGTTCCTGGGGCATAGTCGAGGACGTCTTTTCCCGTCTCCAGGGAATGCCCGACGGCGATGGTCACCGGATCCGCATAGGTGCCGCTTCCGCCGGCCGTCTTGTGGAGTATCGGGTGGCTAATGATGGGCGAGCCCGCAGGAGTGTTGTCCTGCCAGGTGTAGGCAGTGACGTACACGTCAGTTCCTACAGTCTGCTCGGGTGACGGAGACGGCGTCGGAGGCGGCGGGCTGCTGCACGCACCGGCCGCCAAAACCACCGCAAGCAGCCCCGGGACAAGAAAAGCTCTCTTACTCACGCGGCTGGTCACATTGGCCTCCTGCGGCGACGGTACTGGGCGTACTGGGGCCGGCCGCATGGACGGCCCGTCATGTTGGCGGCTCCCCGTGAGGATCCACGGATGTCGCGGTAGAACTCGACAGCCCAAGGGTCCAGGGGGTGACAGGCAGCGGTTCGGCCGGCTGCGCACGCCCCAACGCAGCAGAGCACTCATCGCAACGGCCCACAAACTGGTGCGGGCAATCCATCGGATCTACCGGGTCTCCGGTTGAGACTCTGACTCGCATGCGAACCTCCCGCTCCTGTCCTCGTCGCGCTAGGCGGGCCCTTTATTCGCTTCGGGTCCAGCGACGATAGCGCCGGCGGGACCATTGCGGCACCAACCCTGAATCCCGCCGGCAGGACAAGTAAACCGAATGTGCCGACCCGATGCACGAGTAACCAGTACTCACGTTCTACAGCCACCACTACCCACCACGAGGCAGCCGGGATTGCTCCACCCAGGCTGGCCGCCCGGCCCGGCCTGCCGGACCCGGGACATGCAGGCGGGTAAACTGGGTGAAGGTGAGCCGGGAAGTCTGGTCGGCATGTTCTTTGTCGACCCACTGTTTAGGACACCAACATGTCTAAGAATCCGTCCATTCCCCCGCGTTCCTCCGTTCTGGGACGGGGCAGCTACGGCGAAGTGCTGCGCATCGGCGCCATCCTGCGGAAGGAAACCGTCGGCGGCATCCTGCTGGTCGCCGCAGCCGTCCTCGCCCTGATCTGGGCAAATTCCCCGGTTTCCGATAGCTACTTTGCGTTGCGCGACTTCCGCATCGGGTACGAACCGTGGCATCTGGACCTCAGCCTGGGGGCCTGGGCTGCCGACGGGTTGCTGGCGATCTTCTTCGTCCTCGTGGGGCTGGAACTCAAACGCGAGTTCGTGGCCGGCGATCTCCGCCAGTTCAGCAAATCCGTGGTGCCCATCGCAGCCGCCGTCGGAGGCGTGGCCGTCCCTGCCGTGATCTTTGCGCTGATCAATCTCAGCAGTCCCGAGACCCTGCGGGGCTGGGCTATCCCCACGGCAACGGACATCGCCTTCGCCGTCGCTGTGTTGGCGATCATCGGCTCGCACCTGCCCAGTGCTTTGCGGATCTTCCTGCTGACGTTGGCCGTGGTGGATGACCTTCTGGCCATCAGCATCATCGCCGTGTTCTATTCCTCCGACATCCAGGCCGGCCCGCTGCTGCTGGCCCTCATTCCGCTGGCGATTTACACCTTCCTGGCCCAGAAGTACCGCCGGTTCTTCGGCGCCAAACCCGCTGCGGCGTGGGTGATCCTCCTTCCCCTCGGCGTGCTCACCTGGGGATTGGTGCATGCCTCCGGCATCCATGCCACCGTCGCCGGCGTGCTGCTGGGGTTCGCCGTCCCGGTGATCCGCTCCGCTGCCAGCGGCGGCCCCGCGGCGGGTCCCGGCCTTGCTGAGATCTTCGAACACAGGTTCCGGCCGATCTCCGCCGGCATCGCGGTCCCGGTCTTTGCCTTTTTCTCCGCCGGTGTCGCTGTGGGCGGCTGGGACGGCCTGGTTGCGGCGGTGACGGACCCTGTAGCCATTGGCATCATTGTGGCCCTGGTGCTGGGCAAACCGGCGGGGATCCTGGGCACCACCTGGCTCCTCACCAAAGCCACCAGGGCGTCGCTGGACAAGTCCCTGAAATGGATTGACGTGTTCGGGGTGTCCCTCCTGGCCGGGATCGGCTTCACGGTTTCGCTCCTCGTGGCGGAGCTGAGCTTCGGGCAGGGCAGCCTCCACGATGACCACGCCAAAGTGGGGATCCTCGCCGCGTCGCTGCTGGCCGCCCTGCTGGCATCGGCAGTGCTGGTCACCCGGAACCGTCAGTACCGTGCCGTGGAGGCGGAAGAGGCCATCGATACAGACCGCGACGGCGTCCCGGACGTTTACGAGGAAGACCAGCGCCGGTGACCTGACCTCAGCCGGAGCTGATTTGCATGTTCTTCCACCACTGGCCCGTTGCGGCGATGCCGAGAACGGAGACCGGGACGCACAGGAAGAGCTGCAGAGAACTGACTGTTTCGGCGGCTGCGGCGCCGCCCATGCCCATCCACAGCCCGGGTGCGGCGTAGGGAAACCAGGCCCCGGCGCCGAATGCCGTCACCACCTGGGTGGTGACCACCAGCAGGACCAGGGCGCCGACGCCGGGAAGATAGCCCCGTGCCACGCTGGCCACGAGGGCGAGCGGATACGCCAGCAGGGCCGCCAGGGCGCCGCCGCTCCATGCCTTGCCGGCGGCAACCAGAGCTTCCGGGCCGGGCAGGCCGAGGCCGATGACCGCGCCGGCAAGGAAGGCAACCGCGACGCTGGCCACGCACAGCAGCAGGGACCAGAGAAGGATCACTGAGAACTTCGCGTAGGCAAGCCGCCGCCGGGTGACCGGCAGGGCAAACAGGCAGGCCTGGGTTTTTTCGGTGAACTCGCGGCCGAAGCACCAACACACCACGAAGCCGATGCCCATCAG
>JBDTQQ010000324.1:0-3971 GCA_039932075.1 Pseudarthrobacter sp.
GACTGGCCCGACGGCGACGCGCCGCCTCCTGCACCCGAACCAGGAGCTGCCGGTGCAGGAACCGGGGAGTGCGTCGGGTCTTCGGTCAACGGTGCGTCAGTGGCAGCTTGCTGGAAAAATGCGCCGGGACTTGCTGCACCGGAGGAACCCGTACGGGCCAGTGACGTTCCTGAAGAACCTGCAGCCTCATCGACGAAAGTATCCGCATGGTCCGGAACGAAAACTGCCGATACTTCGGAGTCCGTCTGTGGCGCTGCTGCGTCCGACGCCAACGCCCCGGGGAGATTGCCGGAAGCATCCAGAACACCAGGCAGCACAGCAGGCAACGGAGTTGCGCCCGTTACGAAGTCGGCACCAGGCTGCACCACTGGTTCAAGAATGGGAACTGCTTCCACGAGCGGAGGAACGGCTGCGTCCACGAGTCCGGCCACGGCGCCATCGGCTATGGCGGCAACGGGAACGGTCACCGCGGAGACTGTTCCTGAGGGAACAACGCTTTTCACAACCGGGGCGGCTGCCACCAACTGATCCGCGGTGTTTGCCAGGCTGCCAACCAATGGCTCCAGGAGTTCGGCGGACGTGGCCGCCGGTGCAGCGGGAACAGTTACGGCAACAGGAGCCTTGGTTCCCGCGGGGGAAGCAGCACCAATCAGCGGCGCTGAAAGCGATGAAACCGATGACGTGACCCCGCCCAGCAGGGAACCGGAGTCCGTGGAGGAGTCGGCCGTGGCAGCGGAAGTAGACAGCGTCAACCAAGTCGCAGTCACCGCGCCCGCAAGGAGGAGCGGCCGGAGCAGACGCCATGGCGAACGAGCCTTTGCCACGCGTACCACCCCCAGTACGTACCGTTGAGACCGACGATTCTTAGAGCCTAAGACTCTTATGTGCCGCGCGTCTAGGGAAATCGCAAAATAAAGCCAGCAACCTTACCAACTGGTGGTGAAGGCCTATCAGTGGGCGTCATTCGGGTAGCTGACACCCAGCTGCCCGCGGACGCCGTCAAAGAGACGCATGGTATTGATGGAATCTTCCAGCGGCATCACCGGACTTTCGGTGACACCCTGCTGGATGCAGCGCGTCACCTCGCGGAGCTCGTAGGTGTAGCCGAGGCCGACGACGTCGCACGGCTCAGTGCGCAACTCGCCAAGGCCGATGCCGATCACCAGTTCCCGCGGGTTGTTGATGGAACCCACGCTCTGCAGGTAGCCCAGGCTTCCCGCCACCGTCGCAGTCCGGGGGCCGAACGCCAGAAGCGACGACGTCAGCTGTGCCTGGGCACGGTGGTTGTAACCGAGCGTCAAGGCATTCTGGGCGTCCACGCCGTCGTCGTTAATGAAGCCTGTGGCACTGACGGTCTGGGGGAACCCCAACGTCCCCAGGGCCCACAGCAACGGGTAGACGGAGATATCCAGGAGCGCACCGCCGCCGTCCTGCCTCGCCCACAGCCTTGAGGTCGGGGAATACGGGGCGGGAAAGCCCAAGTCGGCGGTCACCCAGTGCACATCACCCAGTTCACCGGACGCGGCGATCTCGAAAGCCCTCTGCATCCCCGGCAGAAACCGGCTCCAGATGGCCTCCATCAGGAATATCTTGCGTTCGCGCGCCACGGCCACAAGCTCGCTGGCTTCGCGTGCATTGATGGTGAAGGCCTTTTCGCAGAGGACGTGTTTGCCGGCATTCAGCGCCGCCAGCACGATCTCGTGGTGCTGTGCGTGCGGCGTGGCGACGTAGACAACGTCCACCGCGTCGTCGGCGAGCAAATGCTGGTAGCCGGAGACGCCGTCGTCGTCCCAATAGCCCCGGGCAAAACCGTAGGCGGTAGCGAAGCTCTCTGCGGTGTCGCGGCCGCGGGAACTGACGGCGTAAAGCTCGGCATCCGCCAGCAGCGCCAAGTCCCGCGACACGGAACGGGCAATCCCGCCGGTGGCGATGACGCCCCAGCGCAACGGCTTTCCGGTGGCGGACCGCGGATCCTGATCGGGCTGGGTGGACAACCACGGCTTGGCAATTAGCGCGCTCATGGTGCCCATCCTCTCACCCTAAACCGCCGATACGTCAGACCATGGCCCGGACCGTTTCTTCCGTCAGCCTGCCCTGCTGGAGCCGAAAGCGGCGGTCGGTCTTATTGGCCAGAGCCCTGTCGTGCGTGACCACCAGGATGGTGGTGTTGTGGTTACGGCTGAGTGCGCTGAGGAGCTCGATGATGTGGTCACCGGTCTGCTCATCGAGGTTGCCGGTGGGCTCGTCCGCGAGGATCAGCTTGGGTTCGTTGGCCAGCGCGCGCGCAATTGCCACCCGCTGCTGTTCGCCGCCGGATAGCCTGTTGATGCGTCGCACCTGTTTCTCCGGGTCCAGCTGTACCTGCTCCAACAGGTCCTTCGCCCGCTGCAGACGCTCGGCCTTCCGGACGCCGGCGAACTCCATGGGGAGCATCACGTTGTCCACCGCAGAGAGATTCGGGATGAGGTTGAACTGCTGGAACACAAAACCGATGTCCCGGCGCCGGTACTCGGTCAGCTTGCCGTCCGGCATTCCGGCGAGGCTCACGCCGTTCACGACGACGTCTCCGCTGGTGGGTTTGTCGAGCGCACCGAGGAGGGATAACAGCGTGCTCTTACCGCTGCCGCTCTTGCCCACGATGGACGCCAGGGTGCCCTGCTCAAGCACAAAACTTACGTCATTGACGGGTTTGATGGTGCGGTCGCCGGAGTTGAAAGTGCGGACCAGGTTCTTGACTTCAATCATGGTTATTCTCCTCGCAGGACTTCGATGGGACGGATGCGCGCCGTGAGCAGCGCAGGGATCAGTGCGCCGATGATGGCCACGCCGAACACGGCGGCGATGCCGGCGGCGATCACGTCGGGGGAGGCACTCGCCGTCACCGAGGTCAGCAGCTGGGAGGCTCCGCCGAACGGCCCGCCCTGGCCGGGCGTGCCGGGGCCGCCGCCGGGGAACCCGGCCGCACCTCCGGCGACGCGGCGCCCGGTGGAGGCCGCCGTCGTCGTGATTGAACTGGAACTGATCAGTGTGGAAGCGATGCCCCCGCTGGCGAAGGATGCAACGGCGGCACCCACCACGCTGCCCATGGCCACTACTACCAGCGCCTCCAGGACGAACTGGAGTCCGATGGTGCGGCTGGGTGCGCCGATCGCCTTGAGCACACCAATCTCACGACGGCGCTCGCGGACCAGCATCACCATGATCAGGAAGATGATCAGGCCTGCCGTGCCCAGTGCCGCGATGAACGCGATGAGGGAAATGTTCTTGACGCTGTCCAGCGAGCTGACGGCTGTCTCGAGGTTGCGCTGGCACTGGGTGACGTCTGCCTTATCCGTGCCAAGGGCGGACTGGAGGGCGGTCTTGGTGGAGTCAACGTTTTCCATGCTGTTCACCGTGACGATCATGGAGGACAGCTCGCCGGGGAGTTCAGCGAGGCTCTGCGCCGTGGGGAGGGTGACGTAGAGGGCATTGTTGCCGAACGTGGTCCCGGCGTCGAACAGGCCGGCCACCGTGTAGGTCTTGTCGTTGATGCTGAAGGTGGACCCTGTGGTGCCGTTAGCGGCCTGGTTGCGGCCACCCAGGGTACCGCCGTCGATCGCCGTCGATCGCCGCGGTGAGGCTGGTGGTCAACGTGGCGGTGGTCTGGCCGCCGGGTGCGCCTCGGGGGCCGCCGGGACCGGCTTGGGTGCCGGACGCTGCCTGAGCCGCCACTTCGGTGGCGTTGCGAAGCCGGAGGGAACTGGTCCCGACGACGGAGCTCACGTTGGGGACGGCGGCTGCGGTTGCGGCCTGCTCGGCCGTCAGCGGCTCGCCGCCGCCTTCGAAGCCCTGGCCGCCGGCCGGGTTGACGGTCAGTACGGTTCCGATGGAGGCATTGAGCTCCTGGACTTTCGCGCCGACGGCTTGGTTGGCCACCAGCATGGCCAGGGCAAGTCCGATTGCGACGGCAAGGACTGCGGACTTTGTTTCTG
>JBDTQQ010000325.1:0-3960 GCA_039932075.1 Pseudarthrobacter sp.
AGGGAGATGGTCTTGCCGCCCGCGGTGACAATCACGTCCTTGATCCGGCCCTGCCCATCCATCGAACCGAGATCGCCGGTGCGGAAGAACCCGTCCGTGAAGGCGTCCGCGTTATCCGACGCGCGCCGGTAGCCGGCGAACACCCCAACGCCGCGGGCCAGCACCTCGCCCTGGTCCGAGATCCGGACTGTGGTGCCGGGCATGGGAACGCCTACCGACCCGGCGCTGATGGCCCCCGGCAGATTGCCGGTCAGCGGGGCCGTGGTCTCTGTGAGTCCGTAGCCCTCGATGACCGGCAGGCCCAGGCCGCGGAAGAACAGGTACAGTTCGGCGTCCAGCGCCACTGCGCCGGAGAGCAGATAGTCCAGGCGGCCGCCCACCAGCGTCCGGAGGCGGGCGTAGAAGAGGCGGTCGAACAGCGCCCGACGGGCACGCAGGCCGAGCGGGGCGCGGACGGAAGGATCGGCGTCGTACGCTTCCGCGAACCTGCCCCACTCCACGGCGGTGCGCTGCGCCGCAGCCCATGCCCGCCCCAGCCTCTTTGCGGCCGCGGCTCCCGCGGCGGATGCCTGGATCTTCTGCAGCACCCGCGGGACCACCACCAGGAAGGTGGGCTTCAGGGCGCCGAGCGCGGGCACCACGTCCCGGGGATCGGACAGGTGCGCAATGCGCATGCCGTTGGCCAGGCAGATCAGCTGCAGCCCGCGCGCCAGCACGTGCGCCATGGGCAGGAAGATGATGGTGTTGCCGCCTTCACGCACCACGCCCGTGTAGGCGGCGGCGACGTTCAGCACCTGTCCCACGAAGTTTCCGTGCGTGATCAGGGCACCCTTGGGCGCGGCCGTGGTGCCGGAGGTGTAGACGATCGTGGCCACTGAATCGAGGTCCGCCAGCAGGCGCCGTTCCTCCACAGCGCTGTCCGGAACCCCGGCGCCGAGCAGCACCAGGGCGGCCAGGTCTGCTCCCGGGCGGGAGTCCATGGTCCAGACCCCCAGGCCAGGCGTCCCGGCGGAGGCAAACCCCTCCTCCAGCAGCGCGGCGTGCCCGGCTGCACCGGCCACGGCCAGCCGCACATCGGCGTCGGCCAGGATCGCGTTCACCTGGGGTGCCGCGGACGTTTCGTAGATGGGGACCACGACGGCGGCGGCGAACCACGCTGCCATGTCCGCCAGCGCCCATTCGTACCGGGTGGGGGACATGATGGCGAGCGACTCGCCGGGCTGCAGGCCCGCGGCAATGAGGCCCTTGGCCAGGGCGCGCACCTCGTCCACGAACTGCCGGGTTGTCACCTGCCGCCACGGGTCCGTGACGGCGCCGTCCGCACCCCGCACCTCGAACGCAACGTGCTCCGGGCAGGTCCGGAGCCGCTGCATCAGCAGTTCGGTGGCATTGCGGTGGCCGGTGGCGGAAACCAGCGGCGGAGAGGTGAACTCGTTCAACGGGCGTCTTTCTGGGAAAGGGTGTGCAGGTGGTCCTGCATCTGGAGCAGGGCGGCTTCGAGGAAGTCCCCGACGACGGCCTGATGGGCCGGGGGCAGTGCGGTGAGGTAGCTGTTGGTGGCAGTCATGAGCGGCTGGAGGAGGTTTGTGATCTGCGCGGTGGCTGCGCGGGTAACGCTGACGTGGACCTGCCGCCGATCCCCGGCGCCCCGGTGCCGGGCCACATAACCGTGCGCTTCCAGCCGGCTGATGATGGCCGTGGTGGTGGCGGCGGTGGCGCCCAGTTCTCCGGCGAGCGTGCCCGCGGTGACCGGGGCGGATTGTGCCAGGACGGACAAGGCGCGGTAATCCGTGAGGTTCAGGCCCAGCCGGCGGGCCACTTCACGTTCGGTCTCGTTGGCGAGTGTGTACATGGCCTGCAGCGTGAACGCGGCCGGGTGGTAGGGCGCAGTTCCGCGGACCCCTCCTTCTTGCGTTTGCATGTATCCACACTACTCACATATGTTTGATGTTCAAAGGTGATTGAATAATAGGCTGGCTAGATGAGTGGCTGTCTAGCGGTGTTCCCAGTCCGCCAAAGTAGGTAAAGGAAAGCTGTGATGAAGGAATCGGACCGTAAGGCGCTCGTCATCCTCCCCGTGGTGTTGGTCATTGGCGCGCTGGTGGCCGTGGCCGGCAGCCAGGGCGGTGCTGCCGTGGGCGGCTTGCCGTTGTTCGGCCTGGGGGTGGCCGCCGCCTTCCTCATCCAGTGGATGGCGTTCATCCCCGCGTTCAAAGCGCAGACCGAGAAGTACTACGACCTCACCGGTGCCCTGACCTACATCAGCATCACGGTGTTTTTGGTGCTTCTCAGCCCCGGGTATGGATGCCCGGGGCTGGCTGCTCGCGGCCATGGTGGTGGCGTGGGCGCTGCGGCTGGGAAGCTTCCTGTTCCGCCGGGTCAGCAAACACGGCAAGGACGACCGCTTTGATGAGATCAAGCCGTCCTTCTTCCGGTTCCTGAACACCTGGACCGTACAGGGGCTCTGGGTGGTCCTCACCGCGGCCGCGGCCTGGATCGCCATCACCAGCGCCACCCGGGCGGCCCTGGACTGGTGGGCGCTGGCCGGTGTTGTGGTGTGGGCTTTTGGGTTCGGCATCGAGAGTGTGGCGGACAACCAGAAGGGCCGGTTCAAGGCGGACCCGGCCAACGAGGGCAAGTTCATCTCCACCGGCCTCTGGGCGAAGTCCCGCCACCCCAACTACTTCGGCGAGATTGTGCTCTGGATTGGCGTGCTCCTGATCGCCGTGCCGGTGCTGCAGGGCTGGCAGTGGGTGGCCCTGATTTCCCCCGTGTTCGTGGCGCTGCTGCTCACCAAGGCCAGCGGTATCCCCATGCTGGAGAAGAAGGCCGAGCGGAAGTGGGGCGGCCAGCCCGACTACGAGGCTTACAAGAAGAACACCCCGGTGCTGATCCCCAAGCTCAAGTAGCGGATTCCGTTAGCGCCGTTCCTCCCTGGCGGGGCCGTCCACCGGCCGCTTCCAGAGCACGGCGGCGAGGACCGCCACCCACAGCAGGAAAGCCCCGGTGCTGATTCGCTCGCCGAGGCCCAGCACGAGGTTAGGTCCCGGGGCTGCCATGAACGCCACCATGCCCATGACCGCAGAAACAGCAAGCGAGACGATCGAGTACCAGCGCATCCGGCCATGGAATCCAACAGCCACAAAGCACATGGCGCCGACCATCAGGGCGAGCTGGACGTTGGTGGCGACGATGTGCATGGGAATGGAAGCCTCGTCGCCCAGCGTCAGCGGGTAGAGGGCGCCCATGATGTTCCACAGCCCGTAGGCGGTGAGCAGGCCGCCGCCTATGCGCAGAGCGCGGTTGTCGCGCACCGAGATCAGGACGCCCACCCCGAATGCGGTGAACAGCAGCGTGTAGAGCCACGTGAAGGGGAGCAGGACGTCCCGGCCGGGGGAACCGACGGCGAACAGCTCGCTCACCATCTGTTCGGCGCTGCGGTATCCGTCCCACCTGGAGGCCGCCACGTCCGTGGCAACCACGTAGAGCAGTGACGAGAGCGGCCCGGCAGCGAGCAGGGCCGTGCGGATGGCGTCCCCGCGCCTGCTTAGGTGCGGTGCGGCCTGCCCGCGCTGCGAGAGCCGGCGCTTGTCGATTGACATTTCCGGGTGTCCTCAGAGCCCGCGGTCCGGCAAAGGCCCGGCGCAGTGGTCCGCGGGCATCCGCCCTCTGCGCCTACGTGTTTAAGCCTTCGCCGGGGTGCCGGGCGTCGCAAGGGCCGAACGGCCTTTCACTGATGCGTGCGAGGGAAAGAGTACCGCGGAGTACGACGGCGGCGCCTGGCTTGGGGGCGGGCAGCCCCTCCGGGTCAACCGAGGATGTGCTGGTACAGGATGTGGTCCTGCCAGGCGCCGGCGATCTTCAGATACGCGGGAGCCAACCCGATCTCCGTGAATCCCGCCCTTTCCAGGACCTTCCGGGAAGCCGCGTTGTGGGTGAGCGTGGCCGCCTGGAGCCGGT
>JBDTQQ010000326.1:0-3952 GCA_039932075.1 Pseudarthrobacter sp.
CGGATACGCCCCTGACCAGAAGCAAATGATCGCCCTGGCCCAGCAGGCCACCCTGGCCACGCGGCCGGCGAAAAAGTCAGCCCGCCGCCTCTCTGAACTGGTCACCGGGTGGCAGCAGGAATTCGCCCAGATCCCCGGCGTGCTGGTCGGGCCGGCCGCCGTGGAAGCGGCCCGTGCGCACCGCTACGACGCCCGGAACGCCGCGGACCGGAACAACACACCGCTGGTCACCCACGCCGATGAAGTTGATCCGGCCGTTGAAGCCGCCCAGGTTATCCGCACCCTGGAACGGTCCCGTGGTACCTGGGGAGAGCACCATATCGACGCCGAAACGCGCCGCCAGCTCGGGTCCAGGTTCGCGGAACTGACCATCCCGAAAGAACTCATTGAACAGGTCAAGGCCCGCGCCATTGACCAGTTCTCCCTCCGCATCACCACCGACGTTCCAGCCTCCGGCCCGGAAGCCTTGCGCCTGCGCAACGGTGCCAGCCGGTACGGGAAAGTCCACTCCACGCTCTACACCTCTTCCGGTGTCCTGCACAGTGAGGACCGGTTGCTGACAGCTGCCCAGCGGACTGTTATCCCCGCGGCGACCACCGAATTTTTCGAGACTGCCGCTGCGTCCCAGGAGAAGACTTTCGATGCCGGGCAGCTGCGCATGGCGAGCGAATTTGCGTGCAGCGACAAGCTGCTGGTCATCGGTGTCGGCCCTGCCGGTGCGGGTAAAACCACCGCGCTGAAACTCTCCGCGGACGCGATCCGCGCCGCTGGAGGAAACGTCATTGGCCTGGCCCCCACAGCGGCCGCCGCCGCGGTGATGGGCAAGGAACTGGGAGCCAACGCGACCACCATCGACTCCTTTGTCCTCGGGCACCGGAACCACAGCCCGAACCGGATCCCGCTCAATCCAGGGGACGTCCTGTTCATCGATGAGGCCGGCATGGTCGGCACTGAACTGTTCGCGGCCGCGGTCACCATCGCCGAGCAGCACGGGGCCCTTGTCCGCGCCCTGGGCGATGACCAGCAACTCTCCGCCGTCGCCTCGGGAGGCGCGATGCGCTACCTGAAGAACACCGTCGGCGCCGTGTATCTCGAAGACCTCCACCGGTTCCGCAACGCTGACGGGACCCCGAACACCGCAGAAGCCGCCGCGACCCTGGCGCTGCGCGAACCGCCCGCCGTTGGTGAGGATGACCCGTGGGAGTTCTACCGGCAGAACCGTCGCGTGGTCGGCGGAGACGTCGAAACGATGACCTCACAGGTTTACACCGCCTGGGAAAAGGACACCTCAGCCGGTAAGCACTCGGTCATGATGGCCTTCGACAATGCCACTGTCACGGACTTGAACGCCCGCGCCCAGGCCTACCGCCTCGGTACCGGTGCACTGGCTGACGGGCCGGCCGCTGCGCTGCGTGACGGGCTCGCCGCCCGCGCCGGCGACGTCGTCGTCACCCGGAAGAACGACCGGCGCCTGAGCGTGAACCACGGCAAAGACTTCGTGAAAAACAACGACGTATGGACCGTGCGGGAAGTCCACCCTGACGGTGCCATGACCGTCCGCCACCAGGACCACAACGGCACCATCACCCTGCCCGCCCAGTACGTCCGGGATAACGCGATGCTCGGCTACGCAGCAACAATCCACCGCACCCAGGGCATGACGTGCGATACCACCCACGCGATGATCGGCTCAGGCCTCTCCCGCGCCCTCGCCTACGTCGCAGCGTCCCGCGGCCGGGAATCGAACCACCTTTACGGTGTCCTCGCCGACGGCGAAACCCTCACCGATGTGCTGCGGTCCGTGGCAGGAAACCACGACGGGAACCTCACCGCACACGAACAGATCGACGCCGCCCGGGCAGCGGCCCGGTCCCTGCCGGAGATGGTCACCGTCTACAAAGACATTGATGACCAGGCCAACGAACTGCGGATGGCCAACACCGCCCGGACCATCCTGGGCGAACGAACCGCGGAGCCGTTCATTGCCTCCGACGCCTGGGGAGCTGTCGCGACGCACCTGCGCCACGCGGAATCCGAAGGCTTCAATATCGCCAACCTCCTCACCGACGCCACCATTACACCGTTTGAGGAATCCCAGGACCCCGGGGCTGTCCTGGCCTGGCGGGTCGAGGACAAACTGGACTACTGGCGCACCCGCGCCGAAGCCCCGGCCCGCCGGCCTCTTGAAGCCGTCAGCGATCAGGCACTCGAACGCCTCGCCCGCCGCGCCACCGGGGACCTGATGCGCGCCCGCGCAGACTCCGGCACGAACCCCGCCACCGTCCCGGACCGCCGGGAACTGAGCCGGAACTGGTTGAAGGAAACCAAGGAAACCCCGTGGCAGTCCCGACTCCACGGACACCTCACTGACGATGACCTCGATACCCGGATCCGCCGGGCCAAGGAAACACTGCGGACCGATGAAACGGTCAACGATTCCCCCGCGGCCGCGAAAGCCACCTGGCTCGCCGGTTCCCTGCACAAGGAGAAGGCCTTGCGTGATCTGATGCCAGAACCCGTCCGCGCAGATGAAACCTACGAACGTGGCGCGACCACCAACTACGCCCGCGACGAAAACGCCCCACGCGTCCGCGCAGCAGAACAGATCCTCCGCCGCATCGAAGCCGAACAGAACCTCCGCCGGCGCCTGCCCGAACCCGTGGCCACCACACCCGCTCCGGACGGCCTTGCCCCGTGGATGGCACCTGCGGACGTCATCACCCACCAGGACACCCCCGCACCGTGGAGGACCGAGCTGCAGGAACGCCGCGAGGCCATGGCACTGGAAGTGAACCGTCTCGGCTCCCAGCTCGCGGCCGAACCGCCGGCATGGGCCGCAGCCCTTGGCCCCGTCCCCTCCGATACCGCCAAGCAGCAGCAATGGCGGGACCTGGCAGTGGAGGTCAAAATCTTCCGCGACACCTACCGGATCCCCGAATCAGACACCACAGTGATCCCGGACGAGTACACCCAGCAGGGCACCGGGGCCGAACTGAGGTCCCGCGTTACCGCCATGCACAAATACTCCGCCCAGACCGCCAAGGAACCCCTGGCAGGCGCTGACGCAGCACTCATGGCAGAAGCCGCTAACGTGGAGGCGTCAGTGGCCGAAACACCCACACCCGCCGAGCAGGTCGTGGACCAGCTGCGTCAGGAACGGTCCCAGGACACCACCCTGACCCCGGAACAGGAACGAGCCGAACGCATCGCCGCGATGGCACGCCGCATCAGGAGTACCAGCACCCCGTCCACACCCGAACAAGCCCCGGAAGCAGTCACTGAAGCCATGAAGGACATCGCCGAACGCCGGCGCGCTGAGACAGACACCCAGCCCTCAGCGCCGGCAGAATCTCTGCGCGACCGGCTGGCCCGGGTACGGCAGGAAACCGAGGCGAACTTGGCCCAGACACCAAACGCCGCCGAGAAGATCCGCCAAGCACAAGAAGCTCAGGAAGCCGAGGACGCCAAGCGGCGGGCACAGCAGGCCGGCCCCGCAACCGGACCCGAGGCAGGACGCCGAGGACCACGGCTGTAAAAGTGACGGGCCTGGAGGCGTGCGGGAGAGGTTGTCCGGGGTCGGTGATACCGTCAGCGCATTCGATACCAACCGGAGATCAACATGCCATCTGCCCCGTACCCGAACAGCGTCGCTATTTCCCGCCTGAGCGAAGGTGAGCAGTCGCGTGAGCCGCAAAACCTTCGGGCGATCAAATGGCTACTTGCCCAGGAGGGTGGACCGTTAGTCGTGGTTACGCCACGAAAAGACTTCTCCGGCGAGAGCATGAAGCGGCTTGTCGCAAGACCCGACGTCACCCACATGACATGGCGCGGCTTCTCCGCAGGCTCACTCGGCGGGGCGCGGGTGCTATACGCATGGCCGGATCGAGAACACCTTAAGGAGTTGTGGGGCAGCGGTGCTGACGCGATCGCCGTCATCGAATGGAACGAGGAT
>JBDTQQ010000327.1:0-3947 GCA_039932075.1 Pseudarthrobacter sp.
TCACGGAAGACGTCGTACGTTCCGTCAGCCACGCCGTCGAGCTTGATCGGGTGGCCGGACAGCGGACGGCGGGAGGCGAGCTCGGATCCCAGCACCTCGAAACGCTCAGCGCGGCTCAATTCGGCGTAGCGCAGGCCCGGGCCGCCGATCCGGTCCATCAGCTGGCCCACGGCGTCATGGTGGTGGTCCGCGTGCTCGCGGATGTCCAGGGTGGCCAGGTGCAGGCCGAACGAGGCGACGGCGCGGCGGACGCGGGCCAGCGCCCCGTCAGCCACGAGCGACGCCGAGTGGTTGCGGAGGGACAGTTCCAGCAGTTCCAGATCCGCCAGGAGTTCGCCCGTGGAGCTGTAGTCGCGGCCGTGCTCGTGGGTGGAGTCCACGGCAACCCGTTTGCCCGTGTTGATGAGCTTGGCCTTGATGCATGTGAGCTTGAGGCGGTAGGGCTCCTGGGCGTTGAGCTCCAGGACGCGGCGGTCCAGGCCCGGGAGTTTCTTCAGGTCCACCTCGATCGAATCCAACAGGGCCTGGTCCGCGCCCGACAAGGCTGTGGAGTTGGACAGGATGGAGATCAGCTCGTCCACCATGGCGATGCTGATGCGGACCGCGTGCTGGTTCTGGATCTGCAGGATCTCCCTGGTGACGGCCGCCGTGACGTTGGGGTTGCCGTCACGGTCGCCGCCGATCCAGGAACCGAACCGGATGGGCGCGTCCTGGGACGAGAGGCTGACACCATGCTCGCCGAGCAATTCCGAGAAGTCCGAGAGTATCTCCGGCATGGCGTCGGTCAGGATGCCGCCGAGGTAATAGATCGCGTTGCGGGCCTCGTCCACCGGCGTAGGCCGCACTTGGCGCAGTTCGTCGGTCTGCCACATCTGGTCGATGACTTCGGACAGCTGGCGGTCCTGCCTGCGCCGCGCGGACGTGCCTTCCTTCGTGGGCTGCGCCAACACATCCGAGAGCTTGCGGATCTTGTCCAGCACCGAACGGCGCGAGGCCTCCGTGGGGTGGGCGGTGAAGATGGGGCGGACATCCAGTCCGTTCACCACTTCCTGGAGCCTTTCGGGCCCTGCCTGGGCGGCGATTTCGGCTACGGCCTTAGCCAGCCAGCCGTCCTTTTCCTGCCTGGTCCGCAGGGTGCGGACGCGATGGACCTGCTCGGCGGCGTTGGCGAGGTGGAAATAAAAGGCGAAGGCTCGAACCAGGTCGGTTGCCTGCTCAATCGGCAGGGAGCCGAGCAGTTCGCGGACCTGCTCGACGACGTCGTGCGCGCTCCACGGGCCGGTGGCATCGGCACCGCCGCGGGCAGCTTCCTTGGATTCCTTGGTGAGGAGGCGGACCTGCTCCACGAGTTCAAGGAGCTCAGGACCGTGCTGGCGCACCAGGGATTCGCCCAGCAGGGTGGAGACGCGCCGGACGTCGGCCCTCAGTTCGGAGGCGAGATCGGTTGTGGGATTCACTGCAGTGTTAGCCATGGAAACTGTCTTTCGAGGGTTCGGACTTGGCTCGTACACTGCGCTGGATACTGTGAGCCGCGTTACTACCTATCGATGCTACCCGCACCCGATGGCCAAGCGGGAATCCGTCTCAGATGATGTCAGCGCCCTTGACGCCCGCCCCAGTTTCCACGTTCACGGCGGCCCTCAACGGGCTACTTTGAAATTGAACTCGCCAGTCCCCAGCGCACCCCAGATCCGCAACCAGAGGGGCATGATCATTTCCGCGCCGCGGGCAGTGGTGATGTCCCCGAGGTCGAGCACGTCCGCATGGCCGAGGGCCGTCAGAATTTCTGTGACTGCCGCCTTGGCCCCGGCATCATTGCCGGAAACGAACACGGTATGGTCTCCGCCGGCTACGTGCCCGGGATCAACCATCACACTGTTAGTCATGGTGTTCAGCGTCTTGACCACCATCGTTTCCGGGAAGGCTCGCTGGATCTGTTCCGCCAGGCTGTCCGTATTGACCGGATTCAGGGACGGCGGGAAACCTTGGGAGAAGTCGAGCGGGTTGGCGACATCCATCACGATCTTCCCGGCCAGGTTCGCTGCGCCGGCTTCAGCCAGCGCTTCAACTGAGGCCATGCCATTCGTCGCATTGACCACCAGTTCGCTGGCCGCGGCGGCGTCGGCGAGCGTGGCCACGGCTATCCCCTGGTGGGATGCGCGCCACTCGGAAAACGGCGGTCCGCCCGTCGCGCCAGGCTTAGTGCGGGCCAGTGTGGCCTGCGGGTCACGGGTTCCCATCACAACATCGTGGCCCAGTGCGGACAGGGCCGCGGCAAGGGCTGGCCCCACGCTTCCGGTTCCAAGTACTGCAATCTTCATGGTCACTCCAGTTCAGCTTGCGGCGGTCCTTTAGGTCAGACGTTACTCGCCTCCCGGAGTGAGCGCGCCCGGACGGACGGCTCCGGAATGAACGGCGTCGGGCCCGGGTTGAAGCGGACAACCCGGACCCATATGGAGGACCCATGAACACCGCCGCAACAGCGCAACTGGAACGCTGGCAGCGTTTCCGCGCTAACCGGAACAAAGCCCTGGCCACCCGCCACGGCTGGCTGACCCTCACCTCCTTCCAGTGGCTGGAATCCGCTCCTTCCGCCGTCGACCTTGCCCCCGGCTTGTGGTCAACGGACGGCACGACGGCGGCGCTCACCGCAGCGGCGGAGGACGGCCTGACGCTGGTGGAAACAGGCGAGCCCGTTGACGGGACCATAACTGCCTCACTCGCCGACGAGGAATCCCTGATGTGGGTGCAGTTCGGCGGCGACGACGGGCAGGAGGTAGTGGTGGAACTGGCCATGCGCGCGGACCGCTACGCCATCCGCACCCGGGATTCCGGCTCGCCGGTGCTGACCGGGTTCGACGGCGTTCCCACCTTCGACTACAACCCGGACCTGGTGATCGAGGCGGCCTATGAGCCGTACCCCGAGCCGGTTGCCATCCCGATCGGAACGGCCAATCCCTTGGTGGACGGCGTGCATTATTCGGTGGGCGAAGTAGTTTTCCGGCTCCCCGGGATTAACCATGAATACCGCCTGCATGCCGAGGAGGAGAAGCTCGGGGCGCTGACCATCACCTTTCATGACGGAACCAACGGGGACTCAACGGACGAGTGGCGGAAGGTCTCCACGCCCCGGCCGCGCGTTGACGCCGCCGGCAAGGCAACGGTGGTGCTGGATTTCAACCGGGCCATCAATTACCCCAGCGCATTTACGCCGTTCGGGACCTGTCCGATGCCGGTGAAGAACAACAGCCTGGACGCGAAAATCGAAGCGGGCGAAAAGCAGCCCACGCTGGCTGACTGAAGCTACACGATCGCGGACACGCCCGTGACGGCCCGGCCCACGATGAGCGTATTGATTTCGTATGAGCCCTCGTACGTGAAAATGGCCTCGGCGTCGGCGAAGATCTTGGCCATCCGGTAGTCGGTCACTAACCCGTTGCCGCCCAGGATGGACCGGCCCAGCGCCACCGTCTCGCGCATGCGGGCGCTGGTATAAGACTTGGCGAGGGCAACCTGGGGCATGTCCGCGGCGCCGTCGTCCTGCAGCTGGGCGAGCCGGGCCATCATGCCCATGCTGGCCACGGCGTTGCCCAGCATGGTGACCAGCTGCTGCTGGATGAGCTGGAACTTCGCCAGCGGCCGGCCGAACTGCTGGCGTTCGACGGCGTACTGCCGGGCGACGTCGAACGCCGCCAGCTGCTGCCCCACTGCCTGCCAGGCCACCATGATCCGCGAGCCGCGCAGGAGCTGGTTGGTGTCCTCGAAACTGCTGATGCCGGCGAACCGGTCGGCCTCGGCAACCTGGACGTCCTTAAACACGATGTCGGCGTTCTGCACGGTCCGCAGCGCGATCTTGTTTTCGATCCGGCTGCGGCTCACGCCCGGCAGGGACGCGTCCACAATGAATCCACGCACCGCACCCGGCAGCCCGTTGGCGCCATGGGATT
>JBDTQQ010000328.1:0-3945 GCA_039932075.1 Pseudarthrobacter sp.
ATCTACTCACTTGACACAACGTCTGTATACGCCATCGCCACCCTGGCGGCGGTCGGGTTTGCCGGGCTCCTCGTTTTCATTCTCCGCAGCGATGAAGTACGAGGATTCCTGCTGAACCTCATCCGCACGGCGCTGGCCTTGCCATGAGTCTGACGCCGGCAGCGTTGCACCCGGATAGAAAGCGGCACTGCAGCAGGTTGCCAGCGGCTGGTTCCTGCCGTCGCAGCCGTGGGCCTGGGAACGCACGCGGTGCCGTGACAGCTGAGTTCGCAGTGGCACTGCCGGCTGTCCTGCTGCTGCTCGCCCTGCTCCTGTCCGGGGCCGCTGCCGGCGTAACCCAGCTCAGGCTCGAGGAGGCAGCACACGCCGGCGCCAGGGCCCTGGCCCGGGGCGAGGACCAGGCCGCTGTGGAGGGCATCGTCAGGACCTTGGCGGGAGCGTCCGCCACGGCGTCCGTGGCGGCCGACGGCGAGTGGCTCAGTGTCACAGTGGCTGACCGGACGGGCGGTCCGCTCGGGGCCACCGTGCCATGGACGCTGACGGCCAAGGCCACCACGCGGAGCGAAACGCCCGGGGCGTCAGGCGGTCACTTCCGCCAACGGCCGCGGCACTTGGTGGCCCAACGCCAGATACCGCGACCCGGTGGGCAATCCGAACGGCTAACGCTACCGACTGCCGTGGCGGCATGAAGGGCCACGGAATGGACCACCCCGAGCGTGGATCGGGGACAGTCCTGGCGGCGGGACTGGCTTTGGTGATCATCATGGTTATGGCACTGATGCTGTTGCTCGCGCAGTCAGCGGTGATGGCTGGCAGGGCAGCCGCAGCGGCTGACCTTGGTGCCCTCGCGGGGGCCGACGCCCTACGGGGCCTGACTTCGGGGGATCCCTGTGTGGTGGCCGCGGAGGTGGCAGCACGGCACGACGCCGTTCTCACGAGCTGCGCGGAAGGGGTAGGGCAGACAGTCGAGGTCCGGACCATGCTCAACGCCAGGAGCCTGCTTGGTGCCGCCAGTGGTCATGCGCGGGCCGGACCGCCGCCCTGAGCCGCGGCCGGGCTGAGGTCGCGCTTAGGATGTGCCGAAAGTTCCAGATCCCGGGGAGGGGCTTCGCTCGCGTCTTTGAGGAGAACCTCGATCAGCGTAATGGCCGCAGCCTTATCCAGGGGGTTGTTCTTGTTCCCGCACTTGGGGGACTGGACGCAGGACGGGCAGCCGGACTCACATTCACAGGCCTTAATGGCGTCCCGCGTGGCCGAGAGCCAGACCTTCGCCTTGTCGAAACCGCGCTCGGCGAAACCCGCACCGCCGGGGTGCCCGTCGTACACAAAGATGGTGGGCACCCCGGTGTCGGCGTGGATTGCCGTGGACACGCCGCCGATGTCCCAGCGGTCACTGGAGGCGACCAGCGGCAGCAGTCCGATCGCTGCGTGCTCGGCCGCATGAAGGGCTCCTGGAAACTGGGCCTCGATCAGCCCCGCGCCGGTCAGCGAACGGTTCTCCACCACAAACCAGACGGCCTTGGTGAACAGGTCCCTGGCGCCCAGCTCCAGGGGTTCCTCGCCCAGGATTTCGTTGGAGATCAAGGCCTTCCGCTGGAAGGAGACCACCTGGGTTGTTACCTTGACGTCGCCGAAGTGCACGGAAATATCACCCCACTGCGCGGTCCGCTGAGTTTCGAGGACTTCGATCTGGGTGACGTCCCGGGCGGTGGTGTAGTAGTCGGGATTGGCGCGGCGGACCACTACGCAGTGGTCGTCGTCGTTCAGGTCCTCCACCACGTAGCTGTCGCCCTGGTGCACGTATACAGCCCCTGTGTGGGCCTGGTAGTGCGTCTGGGGCGAGTCCATGGTCCCCAGCAGGGAGCCGGTGTCGGCGTCCACGATGCTCACCGGTCCGCCGCCGTCGGCCCGGAGGTTTACCATGGCGGCAGCGCTCTGGGAGTGGGTCCAGAACCAGCCCGCCGGCCGGCGGCGCAGGTAGCCCTGGGCAACAAGCTGCCCCAGCAGTTTTTCGGACGTGCTGCCGAAGAGACCCAGCTCGGCCACCCCGAGCGGAAGCTCCGCGGCGGCGGCGCAAAGATGCGGCCCCAACACATACGGATTGGAGGGGTCAAACACGGTCGCTTCGACCGAGACGTCGAAAATCGCTTCGGGATGGTTCACTAGGTAGGTGTCGAGGGGGTCATCGCTGGCAACGAACGCAGCAATGGCATCCTGGCCGGCGCGGCCGGCCCGCCCGATCTGCTGGAACAGCGACGCCCGGGTTCCTGGCCACCCGGCCACCAGCACGGCGTCCAGCCCGGAAATGTCAATCCCGAGTTCCAAGGCAGAGGTGCTGGAGACGCCCAGGAGCTCGCCGGAGCGGAGAGCCTTCTCCAAGGCGCGCCGTTCCTCCGGCAAGTAGCCGGAGCGGTAAGCGGCCACGCGTTGCGGGAGGCTTGGGTCCACTTCGTCCAGGAGCCGCTTGGTGATCGAAGCGATGGTCTCCGCGCCGCGCCGGGACTTGATGAAAGCTATGGTCCGGACCCGGGAGGAGACCAGGTTGGCCAGCAGGTCGGCCGTCTCGGCGACCGCCGTGCGGCGCTCTTTGGCCCCGTTTTCGCCTTTCAGCTCCGTCAGGGCGGGCTCCCAGAACGCAACGGTTGTGGAACCATGCGGCGAGCAGTCCTCGGCTACGGCCCGGACCGGCGCCCCGATCAGCCGCCCGAACGATTCACCCGGCTCCGAGGCGGTCGCAGAAGCGGCGATGAACACCGGGCCCGGGTGGGCGGTTCCGGCACCGTAGTAGGCGCAGATGCGGCGGAGCCGGCGCATCAGGTTTGCCACGTGTGAACCGAACACGCCGCGGTAACTGTGCGCCTCATCCACAATCACGTAGCGCAAGCGGCGGAAGAAGCTGGCCCACCAGGCGTGATTGGGGAGGATTCCGAAGTGCAGCATGTCCGGATTCGCGAGGATGAAGTTGGCGTGGTCCCGGATCCACCGGCGGGACGCGGGGTCCGTGTCGCCGTCGTACGTCTCCGCCCGGACGGTGGGCAACTTCAAAGAACGGATGGCGGCGAGCTGGTCCGCGGCGAGCGCCTTCGTGGGGGAGAGGTAGAGCGTGACGGCGCCGTCGTCGTGTATTTTTCCGGGTTCGGACACCACCCGCAGCTCGGAGCGGTGGATGGCGTCAAGCGCCGGCAGTTGGTACGCGAGTGATTTTCCGGAGGCAGTGCCGGTGGCAATCACCACGTGCTCACCGCTGTGGGCGAGGTCGGCGGCCTGGATCTGGTGCCGGTACGGCTCGTGGATACCCAGGGAGCCGTAGGCGGCCACCAAGTCGGGGTGGGCCCAGTCCGGCCACGACTCGTGGACAGCCTGGCGCGCGGGGATGGTGTGGACATGACGGAGCTGCTCCGGGTCCGGGCCGCGGCCCAGCAACGGGATCAGGGAGTCATGGGGGTTCACCCCAACATTCTTTCACCCGCAGAAAAATCAGCCCACGGACAGGTCTGCACCCTCGTCGGAGGTGGACAGCATTAGCACACGGCACACAACGGACCAGCCCAGGTGTGAATACAGTTTCTGGCCATCCAGCGAAGCCAGCAACAGGCCGTTTTCCACATCCGGCCCGATGGCCTGCGCCGCGAGGGCCTTCATGATGAAACTGCCCAGGCCGCGGCGCTGGAACGCGGGCTGAACCACAATCTTGTCGAACACCGCTGTCCCCTCCACCACAAACACCCTGCCGCTGGCCGCGACGTCATCGCCGGAGCGGACAACGGCGTGGTGGATGCCGTCGAGTTTGGACGTGACCAGTTTCAAATCGTCATCCGAGAGCCAGGGATCCTCGGTGTCCTGGGTTTCCATATCCACGATCATCATGGCCTGCGACGCGGACGTGACGTTCAGCCCGTGTTTCTCGGCCAACTGCGTATAGCGGAGGACATCGTTGGTCAGTAT
>JBDTQQ010000329.1:0-3905 GCA_039932075.1 Pseudarthrobacter sp.
GCTTATATCCAGAACGACACGCTGTTTGAAGCAAACGGTCAGCCTCGGCCATTGAGAAACATTTGGGTATCAGCACCGTTGGCGGCCTGCTTAACTACTTTCCCCGCCGCTACCTGAACCGGGGCGAGCTGACGCCCATCGGCGAGCTGCCCGTCGACGAGGAGGTCACCCTTATTGCGCGGGTGCTCTCCAACAGCACCCGCAAGATGCACACGCGCCGCGGGTCCATTACCGATGTCATCATCACCGACGACGCCGCATCCCATGGCCGTCCGCGCCTTGCCTCCGTAGGCCCCGGCAGCGGGCACGGCACCCTCAAGATCACTTTCTTCAGCGGCTATCGGGCACAGGCTGAACTCCTGCCCGGCCGGCGTGTGATGTTCTCCGGCAAAGTGACCCGGTACGGCGCCTCCCTGGGCCTGACCAATCCGGACTTCAACCTCCTGGACGAGGACCCGGACATGCCCGGTATGGACCCGGAAAAGCTCGCAGCCATGCCCGTCCCGGTGTACCCGGCCACGGCAAAGCTCACCAGCTGGTCGATTCAGAAAGTGATCGCCACACTCCTCCAAACAGTCGATCTGGAGGCGCTGCCGGATCCGCTGCCGGACAACGTTGCCAACCGGGAAAAGTTCCTGCCGGTGGCGGAGGCCTACCGGCTCATCCACAGGCCCGAAACGCAGGCCGACTGGAAGCGCGCCCAAGACCGTCTCCGGTTCCAGGAAGCCTTGGTCCTGCAGGCGGCGCTGGCGCGGAGGCGTGCCCAGCTAGCGGCTGAGGAAGCCACGGCCCGGCCTCCCGCCGCCGACGGGCTGCTGACGGCTTTCGACGCCCAACTGCCGTTCACGCTCACTGCCGGCCAGTCTGCCGTGGGCAAAACCCTTGCCGCCGAACTCGCGCAGGACAGCCCCATGAACCGGCTCCTGCAGGGGGAGGTTGGCTCGGGCAAGACCATTGTGGCGCTGCGGGCCATGCTGCAGGTGGTGGATGCCGGCGGGCAGGCTGCGCTGCTCGCGCCCACCGAGGTCCTCGCGGCCCAGCACTTCGAATCCATCCGCCGTACCCTGGGTTCCCTCTCCCGCGATCCCATGCTGTCTGCGGACGGGCTGCTCGGGAGCCTCGCCGAAGGGGCGGTGCAGGTGACGCTGCTCACCGGGTCCATGCCCGCTGCCGCCCGCAAACGGGCCATGCTGGACGCCGCGTCCGGGGCGGCCGGGATTGTGATTGGTACGCACGCACTGCTGAGTGACAATGTCGCGTTCTATGACCTGGGCCTGATCGTGGTGGACGAACAGCACCGGTTCGGTGTGGAGCAGCGGGATGTCCTCCGGTCAAAGGCCAACAAGCCGCCGCACCTGCTGGTCATGACCGCCACGCCTATTCCCCGTACCGTGGCCATGACGGTCTTCGGCGACCTCGAAACCTCCATCCTGGACGAGCTCCCCGCAGGCCGCGCGCCGATCTCCACCCACGTGGTGGGCCTGGCCGAAAACCCCGGCTGGGCAGGACGTATCTGGTCGCGTTCGCGCGAGGAGATCGACGCCGGGCACCAGGTCTATGTGGTGTGCCCCAGGATCGGAACGGACGACGACGGCGATTTCAGTCCCGGCGAAGCCGAACCTTCCGCGGCCGGCCCGGCAGGGGACGGCGGCGAACGCGAACTCGCGTCGGTGACCGCCGTCGTCGAACAACTGCTCCAGGAGCCAGCCTTGTCCGGCGTGCCCCTGGGACCCATGCACGGGCGCCTGGACACGGCGGCGAAGAATGCCGCGATGGCTGATTTCACTGCCAACAGGACCAAGCTCCTGGTTGCCACCACCGTGATCGAAGTTGGCGTGGACGTCCACAACGCCACGCTGATGGTGATCCTCGACGCCGACCGCTTCGGCATCTCGCAGCTCCACCAGTTGCGCGGGCGGGTAGGCCGTGGCGGCCTACCCGGAACCTGCCTGCTGGTCACCAGCCTGGAACCAGGGCACCCCAGCCGGCGCCGGCTCGACGCCGTGGCCTCCACTACCGACGGCTTCGAACTCTCCCAGGAGGACCTCAAGCTGCGGCGCGAGGGCGACATCCTGGGCGCGTCACAGTCCGGCGGCCGTTCCACCCTGAAATTGCTCCGCGTACTGGAGCATGAGGACATCATCGCCCGGGCAAGGCAGGACGCCCAGGATGTGGTGGGCGCGGATCCGACGCTGGCACGGCATCCGCGCCTGGCTGAGGCCATCAACGAATACCTGAATCCCGAGAAGGAGGCGTTCCTTGAGCGCGGATAGTAGGCGGGCATGAGCCGCATCATTTCGGGCGCCGCCGGCGGGACCCCGCTGGTCAGCGTCCCGGGCTCCATGACCCGGCCCACTACGGACCGCGTCAAGGAGGCGCTGTTCTCCCGCCTTGACGCCTTCGGGATTATTGCCGGTGCGCGTGTCCTGGACCTCTACGCTGGGTCAGGGTCGCTGGGGGTGGAGAGCGGCAGCAGGGGAGCCAGCGCCGTGGACCTGGTGGAATTCGGTGCCAAGGCAAGTTCCGTCTGCCAGCGCAACGCTGACCTCGTCAACGGCGTGCTGGCCCGCAAGGCCGTCACAGTCCACCGCTCCAAGGTGGAGCCGTTCCTGGAGCGCACTGCGGAAGATGCCCGCTGGGACCTTGTCTTCCTGGATCCGCCCTATCCGTTGGACGAGGTTGCCCTGTCCGCGGTTTTGGCCAAACTCGCGGACCATCTCGCCCCGGCTGCGGTGGTGGTGGTGGAACGTTCCTCACGCTCGCCGGAACCAGGCTGGCCCGCAGGCCTTGAACGGTTTGCGGAAAGGAAGTACGGCGAAACCAAGCTCTGGTTCGCGGAGCCCTCAGTGCTTCCGGAGGACTGAGAATCAGCCCTCGAGCCGGTCCAGGTCCACGCCCGCCAGAACCTTGGCCGGGTGGGGGCCGCGGGCTGTCAGCTCGGCGGTCCAGCCCTCGGGCCACGGTGTCTGCGTGCCGGCAAGGATGATGTTGCCGGGGTAGCGCCCCGCGAACATGCCCGTTTCCGCGAACGCGGCCACATCCGTCATGGCGCGCCGCATGGCTGCTACCTGGCTCCGGACCAGTGTGAGGCCTGGCTCGTCGCCCACGTTGACGATCAGTACACCGCCGGGTGCGAGGCGTGCACGGGCCTCCTCGTAAAACTCCGTGCAGGCAATGTGCTCCGGGGCCTCAGGCCCGGAGAAGATGTCCAGGATGACGACGTCGAACTGACGTCCCGGATCAACGTCCGCCAGGGCGTCACGGGCATCGCCGATGACGGTGTGCAGGTCGGTTCCGCCGGGCAGGGGGAGTTGCTGCAGTACGAAATCGAGGAGCTCCCGCTCCAGCTCCACGGCGTACTGGACGGAACCGGGCCGGGTTGCCTGGATGTAGCGGGCCAGCGTCAGTGCCCCGGCGCCGAGATGCAGTGCCGCGATCGGCTGGCCTTCGGGCGCCGCAAGATCCACCACATGGCCGATCCGCCGCAGGTATTCATAAAAAATCTCCTCCGGGTGGGCCAGATTGACGTGGGACTGTTCGGCCCCGCCGATGCTGAGGATGTAGGCGCCTTCAGTGAAGGCATCAGGCTCGATGGCGGCATGCTGTCCTGTGGTGCGCAGAAACCTGGTGGACCGGGCACCGCCAGCTTCCGGCGTCACAGCTTTCCGCTGAGTGTAGCCAGCCGGGCGGCAGCCTCCTCGAGGACTGCCACCTTCTTGCAGAACGCGAACCTGAGCAGGCTGCGGGTCCGTTCCGCGCCCTGCGGATGGCAGAAGACGGGCACGGGGATTGCGGCGACCCCCACTAGGGCGGGAAGGCGGCGGGCAAGGTCGACGGAGTCGGCAATTCCGAGGGGTGCGGTGTCCACGTTGACGAAATACGTACCCTGCGGCGTGTAGACGTCG
>JBDTQQ010000330.1:0-3896 GCA_039932075.1 Pseudarthrobacter sp.
GGGCTGATCATGCCGGCCATGACGTTCATCGGGAACCTGGTGTATGTGGGGATCGCGGTGGTGGGCGGGCTGCAGGTGGCGTCCGGGGCCATGCAGCTGGGCGACGTGCAGGCGTTCATCCAGTACTCGCGGCAGTTCACCATGCCGCTGGCGCAGCTGGGGTCCATGGCCAACCTGCTGCAGTCCGGGGTGGCGTCCGCGGAGCGGGTGTTCGAGCTCCTGGATGAGCCGGAGGAGTCCGCGGACGCTTCGGGTGCTCCTGAGTTTGGGCGGGGCCGGCTGGTGTTTGAGGACGTGTCCTTCTCGTATTCGCCGGACAAGCCGCTGATTTCCTCGCTGTCCCTGGTGGCGGAGCCGGGGCAGACGGTGGCGATCGTGGGGCCTACCGGTGCCGGGAAGACCACGCTGGTGAACCTGATGATGCGGTTCTACGAGATTGATGCGGGGCGGATAACGCTCGACGGCGTGGACATCACCTCGGTGCCGCGGCGTGCGCTGCGCTCGCGGTTGGGCATGGTGCTTCAGGATACGTGGCTGTTCGGCGGGACCATCCGGGACAACATCGCGTACGGGCGGCCATCGGCTACCGAGGACGAGATTCTGGAGGCCGCGACGGCGACATACGTAGACCGGTTCGTGCACTCCCTGCCGGAGGGGTACGACACGGTGCTGGAGGACGAGGGCGGGAATGTGTCCGCGGGCGAGAAGCAGCTGCTGACGATTGCCCGGGCTTTTCTGGCCCGGCCGTCGGTGCTGATACTGGACGAGGCGACGTCCTCGGTGGATACCCGGACCGAGGTGCTAGTGCAGAAGGCGATGAACGCATTGCGGAGCGACCGGACCTCGTTCGTGATCGCCCACCGGCTGTCCACGATCCGCGACGCCGACCTCATCCTGGTGATGGAGGCCGGGCAGATCGTGGAGCAGGGGACGCACGCTTCATTGCTGGCTGCGGGCGGGGCGTATGCGCGGCTGTACGAGGCGCAGTTCGCGGCTCCTGTGGCGGAGGTGTAGATCAGCGGCGGGTGCCGCGGCGTTCGCCTGGCAGGCACGTGAAGAAGGCGGGCTGCTGGACGGGCGTGAGCGGGACGACAAGCCATTGGCCGCCATAAAATTCCACATACGAATCCGAGGGGCACCGTGCGTAGGCTTCTTCTCGTGTCATGTCGTTCAGTCTTTCTCGCTGGGTCATGCGTTGCTGGGATGGGAACTGCTTTTTCCTCTTTCGCCGGAGGTGGGCTTGTCATCCATCGTCCCGTCATCGGCAGGTAGGCGGAACGCTATTTCTGGATGGTTCGAACCACCCCTTTTGGTAGGGGCCTGGTGATGGCCAACCAGATCCCCGATATGGAAGCTGCCGGTGTGCCGGTTCCGGGTCAGCCGGTCAGGGTGAACAGAATCCGGGTCTGACCCGGTTGGAAAAATTGTGGTTGAGTGGGGAGCATGGCTTCCCCCATCGAGGATTATGCGTTGCTGTCGGACCTTCAGACCGGGCCTCTCATAGCCCGGGATGGCAGCGTGGACTGGCTCTGTTTTCCGCGCTTCGACTCGCCGTCCGTGTTTAGCCGGATCCTGGGCACCGAAGAGCATGGCCGCTGGCTGTTGGCGCCCAGTGAAGCCGACGCTGCCGTTGTCGATCGGCGCTATATCGACTCGACCTTTGTGCTCCAAACCGTCTGGAAGACCGGCAGCGGATCCGTCCTGGTCACCGATTTCATGCCGCTGGGGGACAGTGGGTCTTCCCTGGTCCGCCGTGTCACCGGTGTGGAAGGCGCCATAGAAATGCGCCAGGAATTTCGGATTCGGCCAGGGTATTCAACGGTCCTGCCGTGGATGAGCCGGGTGCGCGATCACGAGCCGACGGCGGCGCCGGTCCTGTTGGCGATGGCCGGTCCGGATGCCCTCGCACTGAGGGGGCCTCATCTTCCGCATGCCCACGCGCACGGGCACGAGGGCGAATTCCTCGTGTCGAAGGGTGAACAGCTTGATTTTGAACTGACGTGGTTCCCCTCGCACCGCCCCTTGCCCGCAGCCACTGACATTGATGTGGCCCTCGAGGAAGCCACTGACTATTGGAGCCGCTGGGGAAGTCACTGCCGGCAGGACGGCGTTTACGGCGGTGCGGTCAAGCGTTCGTTGCTGGTCCTGCGGGCCCTGACGCACTTTGAAACGGGCGGCATCGTCGCGGCGCCCACCACGTCCCTCCCCGAGGATTTCGGCGGGCCGCGGAACTGGGACTACCGGTATTGCTGGCTGCGCGATGCGGCTCTGACGCTGGAGTCGATGCTGACCCATGGCTACGAAACGGAGGCGCTGCAGTGGCGCAACTGGCTTCTTCGGGCCCTCGCCGGCGATCCCGAGCAGATGCAGATCATGTACGGAGTGGGGGGAGAACGGGAACTGCCTGAACGTGAACTGGCCCACCTCCCCGGCTACGAAGACTCCAAGCCTGTGCGGATTGGAAACGCTGCCGTCTCGCAGTTCCAGGCTGATGTTGTCGGCGAAGTGATGGTGGCATTGGAACGACTGCGTATGGCCGGAGGCAAGGAAGACCATTTCTCCTGGGCCCTCCAGAAGGCACTCCTGGGATTCGTCGAAAAACACATCGATGACAAGGACTTCGGCCTGTGGGAGATGCGCGGCGCGGCGCAGTACTTCACGCACTCCCGTGTCATGATGTGGGCCGCGTTCAACAGCGGAATCCGGGCTATACAGATCCACGGGTTACCTGGCGATGCCACAAAGTGGGAGAAACTCCGTGACCGTTTACGGGAAGAGATCATGCGTGAGGGATTCAACCGGAGCATCAATTCCTTTACGCAGACCTATGGCGGAACGCAAACTGATGCGGCCCTGCTCGTTATGCCCCAGGTCGGCTTCCTGCCCTACAACGACGAGCACATGCTCGGCACCGTCACACGGCTGGAACAGGAGCTCCTGACCGACGACGGCCTGTTACTGCGCTATCGGACAGAAACTGGCGTTGACGGCCTGGAGCCGGGTGAACATCCTTTCCTCGCCTGCTCCTTCTGGCTTGTGGAGCAGTACGCGCGCACAGGCCGGCGGTCCGATGCAAAGGTCTTGATGGACAGACTCGTGGGGTTTGCCAACGAGCTGGGTCTGCTGAGTGAGGAGTACGCAACGGACGAGGATCGGATGGCTGGCAACTTTCCGCAAGCCTTCTCGCACCTGACCCTGGTCAGGGCGGCTGACGCCATGCATGGGGTCGACCGGCTCAGCCTGGCGGTCGACGCACTCGAGTAGTGGTCCGTGTCGGAGGTGCCTCATTCTCCGGTGAGTCCGGCGGTCGGGGTGCCGACGAACAGTCGCCAGGGCATGGCGTGGAGGTCTATCTGTTTCCCGGCGTATTGTCCGGGTGAGTAGGTTCCTCCCACAAAGCGGCCCGTGTTGGTTGCGATGATTGCATCCCGCTGGTCGACGAGGCACGTCTTCGAGGGTAAGACCCGAAGGTGGGGTTCGAGGTGGTCCTGGATTCCCCGGACCAGCACATCTGCAGCGACGATCCCGACCATTTCCTCTTCCACGAAAACGGCTTTGCTGAAGGTGACGATGTTTTCGTTGCTTCCGTTGGCATCCAGGTATGCGTGGCTGATGTGGACGGCTCCGTTGCCGTAGTCTTCCGGGCGCCACGTTGCGGTACCGCCTTCATAGAGGTCCCAGTCGATCACGAGCCGCTGAAGTGACTGGGGTCCAGTCGGGGCATGGCACCATGCCGCGCCGGCAGGGCCGAATGAGGTGTCAGGCAGGAAGCCCGCGCCGTACAGCAGGGGGACGGCCCCCTCGAGAGTCCGTCGCGACGCGTCGTAGATAGCGTCGAGGTCAGAGCTGTCACCCTGATGCTTAGAGCCGAGATGCATACGCACCGCGTCTTCAAT
>JBDTQQ010000331.1:0-3892 GCA_039932075.1 Pseudarthrobacter sp.
GCAAGACCCAGCTGTTCGTGCGCAACTCCCGCAACGTGCAGCTCACCGCCGACGGCGAACTGCTCCTCAAACACGCACGGAAACTCCTGACCCAGCACGAGGCCATGACCGCGGCACTCCGCCAGGCCCGGGACGGCGACATCGGGCGCCTGCGTCTGGGATTCGTTTCCTCGGCTGCTATTTACATGGTCCCGCGCCTGGTGCGTTACATGCGCTCAACATGGCCGGGCATCGACCTGCAGCTGCGCGAAGAGACCACCGACGCGCAATTGGAACTCATTGCCGCCGGAGCGCTCGATGCCGGGATCGCCCGGGAAGTCCGGACCGTGCCGGGCATCAGCGCCACGTCAGTTCTGCACGAGCCCCTTGTGGTCGCGGTGCCCACTGACCACCGTCTGGCCCACCGGACCCGCGTCGCCCTAAAGGACCTGAAGGATGAGTCGTTCGTTGCCTTCCCCCGAAGCCACATCTCTTCCCTCTTTGACCATATTTCCTCCCTCCTCCATGCAGTTGATGTGGACTTTGACATCGCTCAGGAGGCCGTCCAGTTCCCAACCATCCTCGGCCTGGTGGCCGCCCACCTGGGCATTGCGGTGGTCCCGGAATCGATGCGTGCCTTCAGCATCCCCGGGCTGGCCTACCTCGACATTAGCGATGCCAACGCCACCTCAACGGTCAGCCTGATCCATGCGACCGACACGTCCAATTTCCTGCTCGTTTCAAAAGTCAAGGAGGCGTTCCAGAGGATCACCCCTTCTGACCGGCCGGATCCCCCAGGGCCATGGAGGATGCCCACGGAAGTACTCTTGGATCCGCGCCCGTTTAATTAAGAAATTAACCGGCTATACGTCGCGACCTCAGCCTGCGAGCACCATGTTTGCGATGTCCAAAAATTGTTGCGTCAACTTGTCAGCTCCCCCTTCCGGGAGGACGGCAGACAACTGCGAGGTTGCGTGGCTCTCTGTCAGGTCGCGGTAGACAAGGCCTGGCAATACGGTCGCGCGCAGCGAAGCCGGAACGATGGCCACGCCCATGCCACTGGCAACCAGACCAAGCGTGGTGGGGAATGCCAGCACCTCCATCGCATCGCTAAGATCGATGCCTGCTTGGAGGCAGAGTGTGGAAACTGTCCGCGACATTGCGGGAGCAACATGCGTGGGCAGCACGATAAAGCGCTCGCCCTGCATGCTGCGCAGTTTGACGCGCTCGGTCCGGGCCATCGGGTGGCGGTCGGGGCAGGCAAGGACCAATTTTTCCAGGGCGAGGGGCACCATTGAAACTCCGCGGGCGTGGGAAACATCGCGGACCAGCCCCAGATCCATTTGACCGTTGACTACCATTTCGATTTGCTGCTGGGAAGGCATCTCCTGCAGACTGACCCGGACGTCGGGATGTTCATGGCTGAAGGGCGCCACGATCCGCGGCAACAGGTCATACGCTGCCGACGGAACAAAGCCGACGCGCAGGCGGCCCTGCCGCCCGGAAATCAGATCAGCAATCCGCTCTTTCACTTGCGCTTCGGATTCAGCGAAGGCTTTTGCCTGTTGCGCGACGGCTGCGCCCAACCGCGTCAGACTGACCTCCCGCGTTGTGCGATGCAGCAGGCGGGCACCCACCTCCCGTTCCAGAAGGTTGATCTGCTGGCTCAATGCCGACTGTGACACGTGCAGGCGCTCTGCTGCGCGCCCAAAGTGAAGTTCTTCTGCCACCGCGAGGAAGTACTGCAGACGCTTGGTTTCCATCCTGCAATTCATATAAGGAGGGCTTATGTATGTGCAAGTATTTCGAACTTCTATTTCTTAGTGTCGGGGTTCACTATTGAGAGCGATTCCGGTGGTCAAAGGAACTGCCGGACCCTGCGACAAAGAGGAACCTTAGATGAACATCGCGCACATTGGCTTCACGGTCTCAGATCTGGATGCGGCCATCGCCTTCTTCGAAGGCCACTTCGGCTTTGAGCTGCGTAGCCGTCAGCTTCAGGACAACCCATACACGAGGGCCACCGTGGGGGTGCCTGATGCCGTCATCGACAACGCAATTCTGACGGCCCCCGGGGCGGGCGGCTCAGAGCTGCAGCTGCTTGAGTATCGTTCGCCCAAGAGTGCGGGTACCTTCGCGCCCGTCCAGCAGCCCGGAGCGACGCACCTTGCCTTGGCGGTCGAGGACATCCACCAGTTGCACCAAAGGACGGCAGCTGCCGGCGTCGTCTTTTCCTCACCCCCCAACCTTATTGATTCGGGTCGGAACGCCGGCGGTTACATCGCCTACGCCATGGGACCGGATGGCCTCCGCGTGGAACTCTTCCAGCCTGCGACCCTCCCCGCTCCGGCGCAGTAGCATCTCGTGGCAACAATCAAGAAAGTGGTGGTCAATCATGGAAACTAAAGACATACAGCCAAAAGGCGCAGAGAGCGTCAACCGTTTGCGGGTTATCGTGGCCTCCGCGGCCGGAAACTTTGCCGAGTGGTTCGACTTCGGTCTGTATGGGGTCCTGGCTACCGTCCTGGCCAGCCACTTTTTCCCCAAAGGGGAGCCCACGGTTGCCCTCCTGAGCACATACGCAATTTTCGCTCTGACCTATTTGACGCGTCCGATTGGCGGCCTGGTTGCGGGGTGGCTGGGTGATACCTTGGGCCGGCGCACCGCCCTCTTTGTCACCATCACCCTGATGTCGGTGGCTACGGGGGCAATAGGACTGCTGCCGACGTACGCCTCCATCGGCATCTTCGCGCCGGCGCTCCTTCTGCTGTGCCGGCTGGTCCAGGGGCTGGGGGCAGGCGGCGAATACGGTTCTGCCGTTACATTCTTGGCCGAGCACAGCGCTCCCAAGCAGCGTGCGACCAATGTTGGCTATTTGGTGGCCAGCACATTCCTGGGTGTTCTCGCGGCGGTGGGGGCGGCCAGCCTGGGCACTGCCTTGATGGGGGATGCCCTCTTCAATACCTGGGGCTGGCGAATCCTTTTTCTCCTGGCAGTCCCCCTCGGATTGGCTGGTATCTACATCCGGAGGAAGGTCGCCGAAACTCCGGAATTCGTGGAAATGGCGAGCAGCAGGTCACAATCCCACGAAGCGGCAACGCCGATTCGAACGGCCTTGCGAACCCAGTGGTCCACCATGGTGCTGTTCGTCCTGGTCGTATCGGCCTATGCGCTTATCACCCCGACGCTGTCCTCATTCTTTATCACCTTCCTGAAGGGGCCGGGGGGACTCTCGGCGGGTGATGCCTACGGCATCACGTTGCTTGTCGATGTCCTGCTCATACTTGCCGCCTTGGCAGCCGGTGCGCTGATGAGCCGGTTTGGTATGTATCGGCTGCTGCTGGGTGGCTCCCTGTTTGTGGCGATAACTGCAGTTCCTGCCTTTGCCCTGGCTGCCACCGGCTACTGGGGAGCGGTGCTGGGCGGTGCGCTGCTGGCCGTGGGCAAAGGGATGCTCGCCGTTCCGGTGGCGCTGTCGATTTCACAAATGTTTCCGGCCCGGGTGCGCATCACCGCCGGATCACTCGCCTACAATGTATGCGTTGTGATTTTTGGGGCCAGCGGACCGCTTCTGGGTGTATGGCTCAGCGAGAAAGCCGGGACCGGCCTTGCCTTCAGCCTCTACCTCGCCATCGTCGCCGGGATTGCCGCCATTGCCACCTTCATAGGCCGAAACCGCATCAACATGCAACACGAAGACGATACGTTGACAGAGCACAGCGGCATGAACCAATTCGCAAACTGACCCACCCAGGTGTTGTCCTGCGCCTGCATTTCGCTTCAGAAGTCAGCCAATTGATTCGATGATCTGTTTGGCGGTCTTGGTCCAGATGACGGGTTCTTGACAAGGCATTTCTTGAACTCGGCGGCGCGGGGAGGCTGGGAAGCACGGAGCCGTCAGGAGTGTCCAAGA
>JBDTQQ010000332.1:0-3881 GCA_039932075.1 Pseudarthrobacter sp.
AGTTCTTCGCCACCATGGAGAGTGACCGCTGCGCGAGGTTGCCGAAGTTGTTGGCAAGGTCCGAGTTCATCCTGCCCACAATTGCCTCGTGGTTGTAGCTGCCATCGGCACCGAACGGGACTTCGCGGAGGAAGAAGAAGCGCACCTGGTCCAGGCCGTACTGTGCCACGAAGTCCGCCGGGGCCACCACATTGCCCAGGGACTTGGACATTTTCACACCGTTGTTGTTGAGGAAGCCATGGATCATGACCCGCTTGGGCAGCTCAATGCCTGCGCTCATCAGGAACGCGGGCCAGTAGATGGCGTGGAACCTGGAGATGTCCTTGCCGATGATGTGCACATCTGCCGGCCAGAACTTCCGGAACGACTCCGAATCAACGTCCGGATAGCCCACGCCGGTCAGGTAGTTGGTGAGCGCGTCCACCCACACATACATGACGTGCTTGTCGTTGCCGGGCACCGGTACGCCCCAGTCAAAAGTGGTGCGGCTGATGGACAGGTCCTCAAGCCCGCGCTTGACGAAGCTAATGACCTCGTTAAACCGGGACTGCGGTGCTCCGAATTCGGGCTGCGCCTCGTAGAGGGCAAGGAGTTTGTCCTGGTACGCGGACAGCCGGAAGAAGTAGCTCTCTTCAGCCGTCCACGTGACTTCGGTGTCCGTCTCCTTCGAGTAGCGCACGCCGTCGTCCTTCACCACGGTGTCGTCTTCCACGTAGAACGCTTCGTCCCGGACCGAATACCAGCCCTCGTACTTGGAGAGATAGATGTCGCCGTTGGCTTCCATCTTCTTCCAGATGGCCTGCGACGCGGCGTAGTGGTCAGCGTCCGTGGTCCGGATGAAACGGTCGTACGTGATGCCCAGGGCGGCGTGCGCAGCTTTGTATACCTCGGCGTTGCGGTCCACGAGTTCCTTGGGCGTAATGCCCTCCTTCTCGGCTGCCTGCGCAATCTTCATGCCGTGCTCGTCGGTGCCCGTCAGGAACATCACCTCATGCCCGTCCAGCCGCTTGAAGCGGGCCATGGCATCGGTGGCGATGTACTCGTAGGCATGCCCGATGTGGGGCACGCCGTTCGGGTACGTGATGGCCGTGGTGATGTAGAACGGGGATTTCTCTGAAGCAGTCACGTGCGGACGGTACTTTCGGTGCGGAGGGGCAGGCTAGATGAGTTCAGTCAGCGTATCGCTCAGGCGGACCAGTTCGTGGTCGTGCGAAGCGACCAGCACCGCAATTCCGTCCGAGGTGGTGTCCTTGAGGATGCTGATGATGCGGTTCGCGGATGCCCTGTCGAGGCTGGCGGTGGGCTCATCCACCACCAGCACACGGGTGCCCAGGATCAGTGCACGGGCAATGGCCACACGCTGGCGTTCACCGCCGGAAAGCTGGGCGGGGCGGTGCCGCATGCGGCGGCCGAGGCCTACCAGGTCCAGGAGGTCCTTGGCCATGTCGCGGCGCTGGTCCACCTCGCCGTCGGGCACTGCGGGCAGCAGGACGTTCTCGAGCGCGCTCATGCCGTCAATCAGGGCGCCGCCCTGGTCCACATAGCCGATCAGGGCACGACGGCGGTCGGCGATTTCGTCATCGCCCATGCTTTCGAGCGAATCGCCTTCCCAAAAGACGCGGCCCGACGTCGGGAGCGTCAGTCCCGCACCGACAGTCAGGATGCTGGTCTTGCCCGAGCCGCTTCGACCTGCGACGCAGTGCATCTCGCCGGCGTGCAGGGTGAGGTCGAAGCCCTCGACGACACTGACGGCTTCCGCACCGCCCTTGCCGCCGCCATAGCGGATCGTGATATCGCTCAGTTCCAGCGGGGTCTCGTGGTCCGCGGCCTTGACGATGGTGTTGGCACGGGTCTGCAGGGGCGCGTCAGCAGCGCCGGACCTCCGGCTCCGGTGAACATTCGTCTGGTTTGTCATTGGACCACTTTCGTTGCAATCGGTATCCAGCAAAGTACAGCCACGAGGCCGGCGACGCCGGCCCACAGCGCGGCATACGGGGCAAGAAGGAGCCCGATGCCCAGCGCGCCGAGGACACCCAGTGGCAGCGCCACGGTTCCCACCAGCGCATTTTCGAAGAGGCGGACCTGGCGGAGCATGTCCGGATTCCAGCCCATCGCTTCGAGGATCCCCAGGTATTGGCGTTTGGCATTGAGTTCAAACCTGCCGGTCACCAGCGTCAGGATCAGGCCGACCGCGACACCGGCGAGGGCCAGCAGCATGCTCGGCAGGGCCACGCTGGCCGCAGCCAGGCCGCTGAGGGCACTCGCCCCGGCAGCGCGTGGAATATCGATCAGCAAAGCAACGAGACCACCCACTGCGGCTCCGAACACACCAACCGCCACTGCCAGTGCCAAGGTGTTGAACTTATTGGTGCTCAGTTGGCGGTTGGCGAAGGTCAGCGGTGAATCCACCGGGATCAGCCGCTCATCGTGCTGCGGTTCCTGATCCACCTCGTCGCGGTGCCTAAGTTGCTGTGCCGCGAAGAAGGCCGCTGCCGCGTAGAGGGCAAGGACGGCGAGTGACACCACTGCCGTGGTCAGGCTCCAGCTCACCAGGCTCAGCACGATGCCGGCGACTGCGAGCAATGCCGCGCCCACACCAAATTCCTCGAGCACCCAGGAGCGGATCCGGCGCTGGGTCCAGCCCATGGCGCGCAGGGTCCCGGCTTCGCGTTTGCGTTTACGGATGTAGCTGACGGTGGAGGCGCCGGTCAGCAGCGCAGCTCCGCAGAGGGTGAGGAACAGCAGGGTGACGTTGGTGCCGGTGAGTGAGCCAGTGACGGCGTCGGCCGCGTTCTGCCGGACCCAGGACTGTTGGACCGTGCCCAGTGCCGACTCCTTGCCGGCGTCGTCCTTGGAGTATCCGGGCACAAAGATGCTTGCGTCCTCACGGGCTGAACCAGCCACCACGGTGGCGTCCAGGCCCAGCTCGCGGATTTCGCCGGCGAGCTTTTCCACCTCGGGCTGGGCTTCTTTCCAGGTGCCGGGAGCCTTGGCCCGGACCCGGACAGCGTCGATCACCGCGGCGTTGTCCTTGTAGCCGCGGGCTGCGGCGAGGCCGTAGTAATCCGTGATGGCACCGGCGGACTGGCTGGCCAGGCCGGTGGCGCTGAGCGAAGGCTTGAGGTCCGCGGCGGCCACAGCCTTGCCGCTGGCATCCTTGGTGAGGGTCAGGGGCGTCGGATCGTAGCCGCCCAAGGGCAGGCGGTTGACGTCGCCGGCGGCTGCTTCAACGGCCGCGGGGTCGAACGTCCCGTAAACCATGGCCAGCGGAGCCGCGAGCTTCTCGCCCTTGGCAAGGTTCTCCCGGTAGGACCTTTCGTCTACGGGTTCACGCTGGGTCTGGTCCACCGGGGCACCGCTGGCGCTCTTCTCCGGCAAGCGGTTGACGGTGACCCAGTCCCCCGGCGTGGCCGTTTTCCCGACCGCCCCGTTGGCAGCTTTCTCACCATCGGTGTACTTCGGCGCGGCTGCAAAATCGGTGCTCCACGTGGCGGGAGTGTAGAGGCCTTGGTTGAAGTTGCCTTGTGCACCCAGAAGCGACGAGTGGTCGGTGGAACCCGGCCAGGACAGGGCGAACGGGTCCTTGGAAACGAACGGCAGGTAATCCTTGTCCAGTGAACGCGATGCCGTGCCCACTTCCTTGACTACCTTACCAGCGGCATCGATCTCCTCGATCTTGACGTTGTACTTCAGGTCAAGGGAGGTTCCGGAGCGCACAATCAGCGGGATGCCCTGGGAATCAGCGGTGAGCTGGCCGGTGCGCTTGGCCTGCTGGTATTGAGTCATGAGCGGCGCCCAGTACTTGAGCTTGACGCCCAGGAAGTCAGGGCCTTCCTGCAGCTCTTCCATGCTGATTCCGTTGGTGAAAAGGCTTTCGAAGT
>JBDTQQ010000333.1:0-3877 GCA_039932075.1 Pseudarthrobacter sp.
GCGATGGCGAACGCCACACCTGCTGCCAGCGCTGACTTTGCCGCCAGTTGCAGGCGCTGAATGGTGAAGGCAGCGGAGACACCGGCGATGGCGTTTCGCAGCATCCGGGTCCCTTTCGACGGCAGCCGGCCCGGACCTGTACGTGTATCACCCATTCCGCCCACGTTAGGTGCCGCTGTGCGCCAGGACAAGACAGCCGCCGTTAGACGCTGGCGCCTTACGGAGCGCTTTCAGGGTGTGCAGAGGTACCGTGGCCCGGGGCAACCTCCTCGCCGGGCCGCACAGGGCCCGGGGGAGTGCCGTCGCCGAAGGGCCTGCCGCCCAGAGATTCCCTGCCGTGGGGCTCCAGCCAGCCGGACAGATCCGGGCCCTGCGGCACTATTCCGGTCGGATTGATGTCTTCGTGAACGATGTAATAATGCTGCTTGATCTGGACAAAGTCGATCGTGTCGCCGAAGCCGGGAGTCTGGAAAAGGTCCCGTGCGTAGCCCCAAAGGGCCGGGAGTTCGGCGAGTTTCTGCCGGTTGCACTTGAAATGGCCGTGGTAGACGGCGTCGAAGCGGGCAAGGGTGGTGAATAGCCGGACGTCGGCTTCGGTGATGGTGTCACCCACGAGATACCGCTGGCCCGTTAGACGTTCCTCGAGCCAGTCCAGGGCGGTCCAGAGCCTTGTGTACGCGGCGTTGTACGCATCTTGTGAGCCTGCGAAGCCGCAACGGTAAACGCCGTTGTTGACTTCGGTGAAGACGCGCCTATTGACGCTGTCAATTTCCGCTCGGAGGTGTTCCGGATAGAGGTCCGGCGCTCCGGGTCGATGGAACTGCGTCCACTCGGTGGCAAAGTCCAGCGTGATTTGGGGAAAGTTGTTGGTCACCACTTCACCGCTGGCTACCTCCACGATGGCCGGCACGGTGATGCCGCGGGGGTAATCCGGGAACCGCCGAAAGTAGGCGCTCTGGAGCCGTTCGATGCCCAGGATAGGATCCACACCGCCCGGATCCAGTTCAAAGGTCCACGACCGTACATCGTGGGTGGGTCCGGGCTGGCCAAGGGAGATGGCTTCCTCAAGGCCTAACAGCCTGCGCACGATCACCGTCCGGTTCGCCCACGGGCACGCCCGGGCCGCGATGAGCCTGTAGCGGCCGGCCTCCACCGGCCAGCCAGGTTCGCCGTTGTCACCCGGGCGGCCGTCCTTGGTGATCCGGTCCTCGATGTAGTTGGTGTCGCGGTTGAACTCGGCGCCACCGGTCACATAGGCGCCTTTGGTGCTGTGGGCGCCACCATGTTCTGGGTTGCGGTCCATGCTGTCTGCGGTGGGTGTGGGGGCGGGCTGGGTGTCCGCTGTTTCCTGGCTCATGCGGACAAGCCTAGGCTCCCGCGGCCAGAATTGAAGATATGGGTTGCCACGCCACCAGCCAGCAGCCGGCAACAACCGCGAGAAAAAGCGCGATCCAAATGCCGGACGGGACGGAGGTTGCGCGGTACAGAATATACGCGTCCGAACTGGCCAGCCTGTCCCGTCGCCGAAGGTGGACGTTAGTGAGTTTGGCGAGGTCGCGGACCGCTGCGACCAGGAGGGCCACACCCAGGCAAATTGCCACGTGGCCGGTGAAGGCGCTCGGGACGAAGATGACGAGTACGGCGCCGGCTGCGATCGCCGCGCCGGTGATGAGGAAGCCGGTGAAGTTCCGGATGAACACCAGTGACGCTATGAGGATCAGCGTTCCGGTGGCCAGGGCTGCAGGACCCCAGCCACCGAATCCAGAGGTTACGAGGGCAGCACCGGTCAAGGCAGGAACGGGATATCCCCAGAATCCTGACCACACCGCTGCCAGCCGCCCGCGGCTGTAACTGGTGGTGGTGCCCGAGTGGTCGAGTTGAAGCTTGATTCCGCCTAGTCGTTGACCGCTTATGACGGCAGCGAAGGCATGCCCGAGTTCATGGGTGGCGGTGGCGAGGAGCCCGAAGTACTTCCAGGTTGCCCGCGGGATGGACAGGGCAGTCGCCAGCGCGAAAACCACGGCCAGTTCGATCAGTGTGACATGGGGGACGGCAGCCCGGCCAAAGACCTCGGTGACGCGTTGCCACAGTTCCTCGGAACTCAAATTCCTTGCCTGCCGGACAGGAGGTAGTAATTGTCAGCCATAGGCCTCTACCGTACTAGAGGGATGGTTCACCGCTGTCCTGCTGCCCTTTGTGGGCGCTGAACGAATCGAGGAACACTGTGACCAGCCTGAAAGACCGTCTGCACGCTGACGTTGTGACGCACATGAAGGAGCGGAACAAGACCGCCCTGACCACCGTACGCAACGTCCTGGGCGAGATCGAAACGCGGGAAAAGGCGGGTAAGACGCCGATTGAGCTGGACGACGCCCAGGTGACCTCGCTGCTGCAGAAGGAGGCGGCCAAGCGGCGCGACACGGCAAAGATTTACACCGACGCCGGCGAAGCCGGGCGGGCTGCCGCCGAGATCGCCGAGGCCGAAGTCATTGAGGCTTACCTGCCCCGTGCGCTGACGGCCGCAGAAGTCGAGGCGATCGTGGATGAGACTATTGCCGGTCTGCGTTCCGAGGGTGTGGAACCCGGCCTGCGTCAGTTGGGGGCCGTTATGAAGCCGGTAACGGCCAAGATTGCCGGCCGCTTCGACGGCAAGGCCGTCAGCGAGATCGTCCGTAGCCGTTTGACCTGACTCCCGGTTCCAAGGGACAGGAAAGGCACGCCGACTGTATGTGGGCGTGCCTTGGTCCTGCTGGCTGAGAATGCAGCCCGAACGGGGTGATGCTGTGAAGCTCTGGAATTAGCCTTCGCAGTCCGTGCAGTAGCTGTGGCCGTCTTTCTGCCGTGCGATCTGCGAGCGGTGCCGTACAAGGAAGCAGGAGTAGCAGGTGAATTCGTCCTCGGCCTGGGGGATAACCTGCACGACCAGTTCCTCGGCGACGAATTCGCCTCCCGGGACACCGGCGCCGTCCAGTCCGTCTGCCTCATCGAGCTCGAGCACAACGCTGCGCGCGTCCGGTGCGTTGGCGGACTGCAGTGCCTCGAGTGAGTTGTCCTGCGACTCCTTGACGTCGGAGCGAAGTTCATCGTAATCGGTTGCCACTTAGGTGTATCTCTTTTCTTTGGTTCGTCTGTCGCGTATGCAACGTACAGCATCCAGCTACTATTCCCCAATAGGCTGGCGGAAAAATTTTTCTGTGGTGCCGTGGGCGAAGACAAACAAACCCGGGTTCGAGGCTTAAACGAGTTTCCCAACTGTGTACTGAGGGACTCGAAAACCCCGCCTCGGCGTGTTGTCCGGGCCAGGAATGCCTGAAAGTTTGGGCTTTCTTTACCGGATGGTCCATTGGCGAACCATAAGAGTACGCCAATCCAGCCCACGCCGAGACACCGTGGCGACGTAGCGCGGGTGTTTCAGCCTCGGACCACCTGCTCGGCGACTACGGCGTGTGCGGCATCACCGAGATCTGGAAAACGCCTCGCAGGACTCCTCCCATGAGCCCGGCCACGGCTGCTGGCAGAGCAAAGACTGGCACGGCGTCTTCGGCGGCAGCACCACCCCGGCCCTGAACTCTGGATGCAACCGGTACGCGCATGGCGGGAACAGAAAAAACCCCTAGAATCGTTGGATTCTAGGGGTTTTCCCATTGTGCGCGGAGGGGGACTTGAACCCCCACCCCCTTTCGAGGACTAGCACCTCAAGCTAGCGCGTCTGCCATTCCGCCACCCGCGCAGGTGGTAATTCGGTGAACGTTTCCGCCTTTCAGCGTTTCGCGTTTCTCCGAAGCAGCGAGAAAAACTCTAACACGAACTTTCCGGAAACATCGAATCGGGGCAGATGGGTAGGCTGAAGGCACACCGAAAGCGCCTGGTTCTTCGC
>JBDTQQ010000334.1:0-3870 GCA_039932075.1 Pseudarthrobacter sp.
GGCCGCCACCTGCGGCAAGCCAACTGCGGGCGGGGTGGCAGGTTTGGGTGGGAAAGGACGCTGTTCCTGGTTGTCCATCCGGATACCCTCCTGGGTTTTTTCTCGTCCGGGTGCCGTTCCGTGCACCCGGACCGGCAACTCTTGAAGAGACTCTATCCAACAAAAAAGCCGGGAACCCGCGGTTCGTCGCGGAAAGGGTACCGGATATGGCGTCAGGACGCACAGGCTGGCAAGCACCTGCCGCCGAAAGCATGTAATCTAGGTGTACGACAAATTGACCAAACATTCCGGGGCCTCACCGATAGCCAAGGTGACCACCTCCGGTCCGAGTACAAAAGGGGGTCACGCCATGGGGCGCGGCCGTCAAAAGGCAAAAGCTACCAAGCAGGCTCGGGACATTAAGTACTACTCCCCGAACACTGATTATTCGGCCCTTCAGCGTGAGCTCAAGGGTCGTGAAGGTCTTGCCACGAGCCATTTCGCGAATGAACCGGTTGAACCGGACTATTCGGCTTACGTGGATAAGTACGCGGAAGATTTGGAAGAAGACGACGACGAGGTGCACACCCGTCGGATCGGCTAGTTGTCGCTGACCGGTTCCGCCGCGGCGGCCGGTCCCGTGACACCGCAGTACCATCGGACGCCACATCGGTCCCCACGTACGGCGCTTCTTTTTCAGCACCTTGGTCCAAGCGGACCCCCGGTGTTGGCCTCAGTTATCAGGCCCGTTGCCTGTACCGGAATCCGGTGCAGGTGGCGGGCTTTTTGGTGTTGACTGGAGTCTGGATGCGACGTGCCGCCCGCGAAAGGACCCCCGATGCCAGAGAATTCCCCCTCACCGCGCTACCGTCACGGCGAACCGTGCTGGGCTGACGTCCAGACCCGGGACGTCGAAGCGGCCAAGGCCTTCTACGCCGCGGTGTTCGGCTGGACCTTCAAGGACCTCCCCACACCCGACGGCCGCAGCTACGCGCAGGCCTTCGCGGGGGAGGATCTGGTGGCCGTAGTGGCGCCACAAAACCCGCACCAGGAGTCGCTGGGCACCCACGCCCAGTGGAACATCTACTTTGCGGCCGAGGACGCCGCCGCGCTGGCTGAGGAAGCGCCCCACGCCGGCGGGTCGGTGCAGTTCGGCCCCGAGGAAGTAGGTGACACGGGTGTGATGGTGTTTGTGGATCCTCCCGGTGGCGGGACCACCGGCGTGTGGCAGCCCGGAACGCACACCGGCACCGGCCGGTACAACGAGCCCGGTGCGCTCTCCTGGACCGAACTCCTCACGCCCGAGCCGCAGGCCGCCGTCGGCTTCTTCCAGCAGCTGTTCGGCCACGAGGTGACCGAGTACCCCCAGGACGACGGCGGCACCTACTCAACGCTGATGGTGAACGGCGCGGAGGTGGCCGGGATCGTCGCTGCTGAGGCGCCTGCGAGATGGCAGATCTACTTCGGCGTCGCTGACGTGGCGGACGCCGTGCGGAAGGCTGTGGCAGCCGGTGCCGAGGTGCTGATCGCGCCCGAGGCCGACGATGACGAGACGCCGGGCGCCACGGCCACCCTCAAGGATCCGCAGGGCGGCGAGTTCAGCCTGCTGGAGGTTTAAAACACAAGGCCCCTCGCCGCCGGTAGGCGGGGAGAGGCCTTGTGTAGAGG
This sequence comes from Pseudarthrobacter sp., assembly GCA_039932075.1. Lineage (GTDB taxonomy): Bacteria > Actinomycetota > Actinomycetes > Actinomycetales > Micrococcaceae > Arthrobacter. The sequence continues at coordinate 1,648 of JBDTQQ010000334.1, forward strand.
CTTTAGGCGTAGGCGTTGACCAGGCGGACGGCGCCGCCGTCCACGCCCTTGGCGCCCTGGACGTAATCCGGGCCGGACTTGAGGATGGAGTCCGAATCCTTGGTGACGGTGCCCATGATCCAGGACGGCAGCCCGCGGTCGTTGAGGCGTGCCACTGCGGCGTCGGCAGCTTCGGCGGACACGATGGCCACCATGCCCACGCCGAGGTTCAGGGTGCGCTCGAGGTCGGCCAGCGGGACGTTGCCCAGCTCGGAAACCAGCTTGAAGATGGCCGGGAGTTCCCAGGTGGCGCGGTCAACGGTGGCCACGAGGCCCTGCGGCAGGACGCGGGCCAGGTTGGCGGCCAGCCCGCCGCCGGTGACGTGGCTGAAGCCGTGCACTGCTGCACCGCCGGCGGAGCCGCTGACCGGGAAGGCACGGGCCAGGTCCAGGCAGTCGGCGGCATACACGCGGGTGGGTTCCAGCAGTTCCTCGCCGAGCGTGCGGCCGAGTTCGGAGACCTGGCGGTCCAGGGCCCAGCCGGCGTGGTTGATGACGCGGCGGACCAGCGAGTAGCCGTTGGAGTGCAGGCCGGAGGAGGCCATGCCGATCACCACGTCGCCGGCACGGACACGGTCCGGGCCCAGCAGGTCGGAGGCTTCAACAACACCGGTAGCGGCACCGGCGACGTCGTATTCGTTCTCGCCCAGCAGGCCGGGGTGCTCGGCTGTTTCGCCGCCCACCAGGGCAGTGCCGGCCACTGAGCAGGCGGCCGCGATGCCACGGACGATGTCCGCGATGCGCTCCGGGACAACCTTTCCGCAGGCAATGTAGTCGGTCATGAAGAGAGGCTCGGCGCCCACCACCACGATGTCGTCCACCACCATGCCCACCAGGTCAAAGCCGATGGTGTCGTGGATGTCCATCGCCTGGGCAATGGCTACCTTGGTGCCCACGCCGTCGGTGGAGGTGGCCAGCAGCGGGTGCTTGTAGGTCAGCAGCTTCGAGACGTCGTACAGTCCGGCGAAGCCGCCCACACCGCCAAGGACGGAGGAGTTGTGGGTGGCCTTCACGGCACCCTTCATCAGTTCGACGGCGCGGTCGCCGGCTTCAACGTCAACACCGGCAGAGGCGTAGGTTATGCCTGCGGCGTTCCCGGAGGTGTTGCCGGCGGCGGGGGATGCGGAAGTCATACGGACTCTTTCTTGTCGGCGCCGGGGGTGGTGGCTTCGTGGAGGATCGCGGGTACGTGGTCTTCCTCGGTGAGCAGGTTCTCGAACTCCGCGTCCGGTCCCGGATCGCAGCCGGTGGCTCCGGCCTTCTCCGCCGGGTCCTCGCCGTCGTCGACCAAGGGTGCAGCCAGGGCGGCCGTGGCGCCGGGAAGGGCAGAGGCCGACGGCGTGAGGCCGCCGAGGTCGGTGCGCTCCAGCAGGTTTTTACCCAGTTTGTCCGAGCTGGGGAGCTCGATGGGGTACTTGCCGGTGAAGCAGGCGGTGCAGAGGCGTTCGCGGGGCTGCCGGGTGGCATCGATCATGCCGTCTTCGGAAATGTACGCGAGGGAGTCGGCGCCGATGGCCTGGGAGATTTCCTCGATGGTGGCGCCGGTGGCGATCAGCTCGGCACGGGAGGCGAAGTCGATGCCGTAGAAGCAGGGCCACTGTACGGGCGGGGAGGAGATCTTCACATGGACGGACGCGGCGCCGGCTTCGCGGAGCATGCGGACGATGGCGCGCTGGGTGTTTCCGCGGACGATCGAATCGTCCACCACCACAACGCGCTTGCCGCGGATCACTGACTCGAGGGCGTTCAGCTTGAGCCGGATGCCCAGCTGGCGGAGCGTCTGCGAGGGTTGGATGAACGTGCGTCCCACATAGGAGTTCTTGACGAAGCCGTGCGCGAACGGGATGCCGGATTCCTCCGCGTAGCCCACCGCGGCAGGGGTGCCGGATTCCGGGACAGGAATGACGATGTCAGCTTCCTGGGTGTTCTCGCGGGCCAGTTGGCGGCCCATCTCCACCCGGGACTCGTAGACCGAGCGGCCGGAGATGGAGGCGTCCGGGCGCGCGAGGTAGACGTATTCGAACACGCAACCCGCCGGCGTCGGCTCCGCGAAGCGCTTGGAACGTACGCCGGCCTCGTCGATGGCGATGAACTCGCCCGGTTCGATTTCACGGATGAAGCTGGCGCCAACGGTGGCCAGGGCGGACTGTTCGGAGGCGACAACCCAGCCGCGTTCCAGCCGGC
>JBDTQQ010000335.1:0-3861 GCA_039932075.1 Pseudarthrobacter sp.
ACGGTGGCCAGGGCGGACTGTTCGGAGGCGACAACCCAGCCGCGTTCCAGCCGGCCGAGGACCAGCGGGCGGATGCCGTAGGTGTCGCGTGCTGCGTAGAGGGTTCCTTCGTCCATAAAGACGAAGCAGAAGCCGCCCTTGATCTTGGGCAGGAGCTCGGTGGCGGTCTGTTCGAGGGTCTTGCCCTCTTCGCCTTCCAGGAGGGCGGTGACCAGGGCAGTGTCCGAGGTGTTGCCCTGCTTCATTTCGCCGCTGAGCTGGCCGCCGTTGCGTTCCTGGATCATGGCGTTGAGTTCGGCCGTGTTGGTCAGGTTGCCGTTGTGCGCAAGGGCCACGGTGCCGGTGGCGGTCGCGCCAAGGGTGGGCTGGGCGTTGGCCCAGTGGCTGGCTCCGGTGGTGGAGTAGCGGCAGTGTCCCACCGCCAGGTGCCCGGTCAGGGTGTTCAGCGTGGTCTCGTCGAAGACCTGGGAAACGAGGCCCATGTCCTTGTAGACGTTGATCCGCTTGCCGTCACTGGTGGCTATACCAGCCGACTCCTGACCGCGGTGCTGCAGTGCATACAGCCCGTAATAGGTGAGTTTTGCAACCTCTTCACCGGGAGCCCAGACCCCGAAGACGCCACATGCGTCCTGAGGGCCTTTTTCGCCAGGGAGAAGATCATGAGAAAGTTTTCCATCGCCGCGTGCCACTGGTCGATTATCTCACGAGATGGGGTAAGACTTGGCCGCGCCAGCTTTTGTGACCACTGCTGTGACCGTCCGCCGGAAACCTACTCGCCGGTAGCGTCGTCGGGCTCGGAATCCGGGACTGCCTCGACGACGGCGCGTTCCTGGCGCTTGACGCTCCGCCGGTCCAGGACGAGGGCAGCCACCGCGCCCAGGATGGCCCCCGCGGCGCCGAACATGACGAGGAAGAAACCGAACACCGCTCCGCGGTCGAAACTTTCGTCGCCGGGAAGGGCGTATGCCACGACGGCGGCGACCGCGACGCCCATCAGTGCGCCGAGGATGAGAAACGGCACATATTTGGGCGCCCGGCGGACGGTGACCTCGCGGCGCTCGGCGGGTGTTTCTTCGGAAGACATGCCCTCTAGCCTACAGATTCCCCCGTACGCCCCAGCTCTCCCGGGTTGCTCTATCACATTTGGTTGCCAAAACGGCGGAATGGGAACCAAAAGTGATAGGGCAACCGGGGGCGGATAGTATCGGCGGAGGACTGGGGGCGCGCCACCAGGTTGCACATCACCAAGGGGACAGCACTGCATGGATACGGTCACGTTCGGGTGGACGGCTGCGGAGTCGGAGCGAACTGCCGCGATCAGGAACTACGGGCTGGCCCCCACGGACGCCGGCCGGCCGCCGTCGTTCCCTGATGCCGAAGCGGGCGGCGCGCTCAGCAACCTGGTCACGCTGGCCGCCCGGCTCTGTGGCGTGCCCTTCATTGTGGTGAACATCATCACCGAGGACCAGCAGGTGCAGATCGCGGCCTCGGGCGTGGACCCCGGCGTGTGTTCGAGGGAAGACTCGATGTGCGCCAAGGTCTTCCTGAGCGGACAGACCACCGTGGTGCCCGACGCGTCCCTGGATGTCCGGTTCGCCGACAACCCCTTCGTGACGGGCCAGATCGCCACTGTGCGGTTCTACGCGTCCGTTCCGCTGGAGACGGCCTCAGGTTTTGTGCTGGGTTCGCTCTGCATCTTCTCGGACGGCCCGGCCAGCCCCACGGCGGAACAGATCGGGATGCTGGAGGTGCTGGCCCACCAGGTGGTGGAGGTCCTGGAGCTCCAGCACCGCACGCTCCAGCTGAGCGAGGCGCTGGCCGAGCTGGAACGCAGCAACGCCATGCTGGGGGAATTCGCCGGCCGGGTCAGCCATGACCTCCGCATCCCGCTGACCACCATGCTGGGCTACATTGAGCTCGCTGAGGACGATCCGGACATCCCGCCCGGGCATCCCGCCGTCGAGTACCTGCAGTTCATCGGAGGAGGCGGGCGGCGCATGCTCAAAACACTCGAGGACGTGCTGGAGTACGCCCAGGTGGACGGCACCCTGCACCGGGAGCGGGTCTCGCTGCTGGCTGTCGCCGAAGAGGCCGCACATGATCTCGGGGTGGACCTCGGACCTTCGAGCGGCATCTTCTGCGATGACGCCGAGCTGCTCGCGGACCCTGTCCAGCTGCGGGTCCTCCTCCAGAACCTGATGGCCAACTCGCTGAATTACCGGAGCCCGGAGCGTGACCTCCGTGTTGCCGTGTCTGCTTCGGCCGGCGAACGCGGCGTGACGGTCAGTGTCGCGGACAACGGCGTGGGGATCAGCCCGGCGGACAGGAACCGTGCCGTGGAGCCCCTGGTCCGGCTGAACCGGGCAGGGGACGGCCCGGGCACAGGCCTGGGCCTGGCGACCTGCCGGCGGATCGCCCACGCGCATGGCGGGGAACTGGACATCCGGGACTCACCCGGGGGCGGAGCCACCATCTCGGTGCTGTTCAGCTGGGACCTGTAAGGAACCTTCTGCTCCGCGAAACCCGGCCCCTGCCGCGCCCTACGTCTCTGCCACGAAACCCGGGCGTGTTTGAGGCCTATCCCTGCTGGGACTTGGTCAGGATCCAGGTGTTGGTGCCGTCCTGCCGTTCAAACGTCACGGTGGTCACCAGCGCCTCGATGAGTGCCAGCCCGCGGCCTGACTCGGATTCATGGCCCGGGGTTCCGGGTTCCAGCGGACCGAACGGCGGCTTCGCGTAGAACGCGCTGACCCGGGCCTGCAGGAGGGTGGGCTGGACGCTGATGTCCACGCCGAGCTCCACGGGCCGGTGGGCTTTGGCCGGCAGGGCATGTTGGACGATGTTCGACGCCGATTCGATCACCGCCGTGGTGAACGTCATCTGATCCATGGCTTCCACAAAGGGGGCGTCGTTCCAGAGGCCGTCCAGTTCATCGTGAACAGACTCGATGGCATCGGGAGCGGCGAGCCCGCGGAAGCTGCGCTCGGCCAGGACGTCAGTCATTGCTGAACGCTTCGTCGGCAGAGGCGTAGGCGTTGAGGACCCGGTCCATGCTGGTCAGCTCGAGCACCATTTTCACCTGCGACTGGACGGCCGCGATGCGAAGGTCGCCGCCGGCCTGCCGGGCGGCTTTGAGGCACCCGATGAGTGCACCGAGGCCGGAGGAGTCCATAAACGCAGTGTTCTCCAGGTTCACCACGATCCGTGACGAACCGCCGGCGATTACGTCCGTCACGAACTCACGCAGCTTGGGCGCGGACACCATGTTCAGCCGCCCGTCCGCCTTGACTTCCGCGTATGAATCCTTGACCTCGTAACTAAACTTCATCCGGTTTCCTCTCTCCAGCATCAACAGCATCAACGTCCCCGGCGGGTTCGTAGCCCTTGTACAGAACGGCCCGAACCAGGATGCTCATGACCACCAGGTCAAAAATAACCCAGCCCACGTTCACCAGGGTGCCAAAGGGCTCGGCCAGTCCCGTGGCAAGGCGGATAATCCCGACGACGGCGGCCACTCCCAGAAGTACGGCCACAATGATCTGGGGCCGGATCAGGCTCCAGCTGGGGCCGCCGGTCTGGCGGGATTTCGGCGTCACCGCGAACCCGAGGGGACGGCCGAACCAGACGTTCTTGGCCGCCGTCGAACACGCCTTGATCCAGGTGGGAAACAGCGCCAGGCTGTACTGCTGGCCGCGCCAGGTGGGGATTCCGCGGCCTGCCACCGCGAACAGCAGCTGGTTGGCCACCATAAACGGGATGAACCGGAGGAAGAAGTCCCAGCTCAGGCTGGTGACGGGCAGGATGCCCAGCAGCAGGTAGATGATGGGCGCCGCGAAGTAAATGACCGCCGCATAGCCGCTC
>JBDTQQ010000336.1:0-3838 GCA_039932075.1 Pseudarthrobacter sp.
GTTTAGAGAAGGGTTTTGATGGTCGGCGGCTGGGACTGCGGTCCTGATTACGGGAGCTGCTGCCGTTCGCCCACGGCCACCGCAGCTTCGAGCTCGACGTACGTGCGACGTCCTTGCTGGAGTCTGTTCTGCTGACCGGGGGAGGGGATCCTGGCACCCTTCGAACGGTTGCATCTGGCGCAGGCGGCCACGAAGTTCTGCAGGCTGGTGGATCCGCCCTTGGACCAGGGGTAGAGGTGGTCACCGTGCTCGGCCGCCCGGGAGCAGCGGCGGCCGAACCCGGCTTCCATTTCACACTGGCCGGCAGCGCGGGCCATCCCTTCGCCGACGGGCTCGTAAAGCCCACGCATTCGTAGCCAGAGCGACCATGGATGGGTGCCTCAGAAAATTAGTAAGCATGCTTGCTTTATGTGTCAGTGATGTGGCTTAGTAGAGTGCGTCGACGCTTTCCCCGTGGCGTTGAAAAAGTTCATCCCCGCACCTTTGGAGGTCACCTTGGAAGAAACCCTGAGATCCGGACTGGCGACAGTCGTGGAGTTCGTCCCTAAACTCGCATTGTTCCTCGTCATCCTGATTGTCGGGCTGCTCATCGCCAAGGCGATTTCCAAGGCCCTGAACAAGCTCCTCGAAAAAGTGGGCTTCGACCGGCTCGTTGAGCGCGGCGGGGTCAAGAAGGCGCTGGCCCGCTCGTCCATGGACGCCAGTGAAATCATCAGCAAGATCGTCTACTACGCGCTGGTGCTCTTCGTGCTGCAGTTCGCCTTCGGAGTCTTCGGACCCAACCCGGTCAGCGACCTCCTGGCTGGCATCATCGCCTTCCTGCCCAGGATCGTCGTCGCGATCATCATCGTCATTATCAGCGCTGCGATCGCCGCAGGTGTGAAGACCCTAGTCCAGAGTTCCCTCGGCGGACTCTCCTACGGCAAGACCCTGGGAAATATCGCCAGCATCTTCATCCTGGGCATCGGCATCATCGCCGCCCTGAACCAGGTCGACATTGCCACCACCGTGACCACGCCCATCCTCATCGCAGTCCTCGCCGCGATTGTCGGCGTCATCATCGTAGGCGTTGGCGGAGGTCTCATTGGGCCGATGTCGCGCCGGTGGGAAGGTTACCTGAGCAAGGCAGAAGCCGAAGCGCCGCGGATCAAGGCCGAGGCCGAATCCTCCCCGTCGGCCAAGGACCAGCTGAGGGCCAAGGCCAAGGAGGCGGCCGGCTCCAACAGCCACGGCGGAGCGCACGCGACCAAGAGCCCCTTCGCCTGATCCATACCGTTTCACCATTTCACCAATGCAGCACCAGAAGGAGAACAGCATGATTACCACTGACACCCTCTCTGCACTGACCACCGCCGGCGGAAACGTTGTTGGTTCCCACGGCCACAAAATCGGCTCCATCGGACAGATCTACGTCGATGACCACACTTCAGAACCCACCTGGGTCACCGTCAAGACCGGACTGTTCGGAAGTAACGAATCCTTCGCCCCCATCGGTTCTGCCACCCAGGAAGAAAACGACCTCGTCGTCCCTTAAACCAAGGACAAGGTCAAAGACGCCCCGAACGTCGCACCCGACGGGCACCTGAACCCCGATGAGGAAGAACAGCTGTACACCTACTACGGCCTGTCCTCCGGTACCGACTACACCCGCGCCAATCGCGGCACCGAAACTGAACGCGGCACCGCAACCGGGACGGCTGACAGTGGCACGGTCGGGCACGACACTTCCGGCCCGACGACCGATGATGCGATGACCCGATCCGAAGAACAGCTGAACGTGGGGACCCGCAAGGAAGAATCAGGCCGGGCACGCCTGCGAAAGTACGTCGTCACCGAAAACGTGACCACCACCGTCCCGGTACAACGCGAAGAGGTACGCCTGGAGCGTGAACTTATCACCGATGGCAACGTCGGTGACGCCATGGACGGACCGGCCATCAGCGAGGAAGAACACGAAGTCATCCTGCACGAAGAACGCCCCGTCGTGGAAAAGGAAACCGTCCCCGTCGAACGCGTCCGGCTCGGCAAAGAGACAGTGACCGAACAGCACAACGTCTCCGAGGAAGTACGTAAAGAAGAGATCGAACTCGACGACGATGGCACTGCCGGCGACCGCACCAGCCGTTAGCGTCTCGCCAGCCGGCACCAGCCTGTAGACACTACAAAGCGCCACTCCAGGGGTCCGTCTTCTTAGGGAGGCGGGCCTCTGAAGTTCGTCTCAGCGGGTGGTGCAGCGGGGCGGGAACTTGTCGGGTTTCATGGCCGGCTCAGCGGCCCGGGTCGCCCACCGGTGTCCGTGCCCGTACTGGGTCTGGCGGGGCAGGGGGAGTGAAACTACGCTAGATGCAGGGGGAACCGAACCCTATGAAGGGGTCGAACATGAGAAGAATGAGTCATATTCCTCTCCGCCTGACGACGGGGGCTTTCATCCTGAATGCCGGTTACGGCAAGCGCAATCTAGACAAGGACAGCGCGGCCGGGCTCCAGGCAATAGCGGCCAGCGTTATTCCGCCGGTCAGCCGGATGAAACCCGAAACGTTTGGCAAGATGCTCAGTTACTCGGAAATGACCCTCGGTGCGGCACTGTTGGCACCGTTCGTGCCCAGCCGTCTGGTCGGGGTCGGTCTAGGGATTTTCTCCGGGTCCCTGTTGACCATGTATCGGCGGACTCCCGGAATGACCGAGGCGGACGGCATCCGCCCGAGCCAGAAAGGGACATCGCTGGCTAAGGACGTGTGGATGTTCGGAATCGCTGTCGCTCTCGTGCTGGACCGGACGCGCGGGTCCGGGCACGCCCCGCGCCGAGCCCGGTAAAAATGGGCCGCCGAATACTCGGCCAGGCGGCACGACGGAAAGCTGTAAGTAAGAAAAAGCCCTCGGCTGAAGAAGCGATCCTTCCATGAGCACTTGCTCGCTAGGCCAAGGAGTCAAGAAAGCCGGGGGCAGTTGGGACCGCGAGCGGACCACGGCGCCACAGTCCGGACACGCTGGAAAACGATGTTGAGAGTGGCGCCGGTATCCTTGAAGGATGAGTGACACCGCGCTTTCACCCGTCACCTTCGATGACCATTTCGCCCGGGAGTTCCAAGAGATGGCCATTCCCTGGCAGGCGGACGAAGCTCCTGATCCGCGCCTTCTCGTACTCAATGAGGACCTTGCCGCCGAGTTGGGTTTTGATCCGGGTTTTCTCAGGAGCCCACGGGGGCTCCGTCTGCTGGTCGGCAACGCCGTCCCCGCCCAGTCGACGCCGGTGGCGCAGGCATACGCCGGCCATCAGTTCGGCTGGTATTCACCCCGCCTGGGGGATGGGCGGGCACTCCTGCTCGGCGAGATCGCGCACGCTGACGGGGAACTTCGCGACATCCACCTCAAGGGGTCAGGGCGGACACCGTTCGCACGAAACGGTGACGGCCAGGCAGTAATCGGCCCCATGCTGCGCGAATACATCCTGAGCGAGTCGATGCACGCGCTGCACATTCCCACCACTAGATCCCTTGCGGTCGTCGCGACGGGGCGCCAGGTCCAGCGTGAGATTCTCCTGCCGGGCGCCGTCCTTACCCGGGTGGCGAGCAGTCACCTGCGCGTGGGCAGCTTCCAGTACGCACGGTCCACCGGCGATATCGGTCTGCTTCGCCGGCTTGCTGATCACGCCATCACCCGTCACCATCGGTCCGCGGCGGGGGCAGACAGCCGTTATCTGGCCCTGCTCCAGGCGGTTGTCTCCGCCCAGGCGACGCTCGTGGCGCACTGGATGCTCGTAGGGTTCGTTCATGGGGTAATGAACACCGACAACATGACGATCTCGGGTGAAACCATTGACTACGGGCCGTGCGCCTTC
>JBDTQQ010000337.1:0-3831 GCA_039932075.1 Pseudarthrobacter sp.
ATCACGCCACCATCATGGGTAAAGTCGTCTCGGTCCTCCGCTCGCTGTAGAACCGCTCGCTGTAGAACCGGTCACAGAAGAACCGGTCGCTGTAGAACCGGTCACAGCAGGCCCGGACGATGTTATTCCGGGCCTGCTGTGGCGCCGTCAGGCGCCTTTCCCGGCCAGCCTTTCCAGTGCGGCAAATGCTGTCTTACGGTCCGTGGTTGGCCAGAACGGCGGGAGCGCAGCGCGAAGGAAACCGGCGTAACGCTCCGTGGCAAGACGTGAATCAAGCACGGCCACCACTCCCTTGTCCCCCGTCGAACGGATCAGCCGGCCTGCCCCCTGGGCCAGGCGAATGGCCGCATGCGTGGCGGAGACGGCCATGAAACCGTTACCGCCGGCCTGCGCCACGGCGCGGGAGCGGGCGGTCATGAGGGGATCATCGGGCCGCGGGAACGGAATGCGGTCGATCACCACCAGCCGGCACGATCCACCGGGAACGTCAACACCCTGCCACAGTGACATGGTGCCGAACAGGCAAGTATCGGGCTCGTCAGCGAACTGCTTCACGAGCGCCGTCATGGTGGAGTCGCCCTGGCAGAGAATGCTGAGCCCGAGCCGTGGGCGCATCGCCTCAGCCGCCTCCTCGGCCGCACGGCGCGATGAAAAGAGGCACAACGCACCGCCGCCGGAAGCCCGGATCAGCGCCTCCAGCTCGTCCAGTGCCTCCGGTGACGCACCGCGCCCGGGTTTGGGCAGATGCCCGGCGACATAGAGGATCCCCTGCTTGGGGTAGTCGAACGGTGAGCCGACGTCGATGCCGGTCCAACTCGGCGCGCCTTCCCCCACCAGCCCCAGGCCTCCGGCAGCCGGTTCGAACGCTGAGCCGATGGCCAGGGTTGCCGAGGTCAGCACGACCGTGTGGCCGGCGAACAACCCCTCACGCAACTTACCGGCAACACTGAGCGGCGCTATGTTGAGCAACGCAGGAGATGTCTCATCAGGCTGGGAGTAGCCCTGCTGCGGATCGAAGGAACTGGCCCGGGAAAACCAGACGACTTCACGGTTCTCGCGGGCAACTATGAAGCGTTCACACAGTTCGAGGATCAGCATCAGCCGCGAGCGGGCAAGCTGCCGCCCGCCGTCGGCCGTTTGGCTGCCGTCTCCCTTGGAATCTGAAAGGGCCGCCCGGCAGGCCTCCCGCAACTGATCCACGCAGTCCAGCTGTTCATCGTTGAGCCCGTTGGGCAGCAGCCCGTTCGGAACCCCGGCCAGGGCGAGTTCGAGGTTGGCGGCGGCCGCATTAAGGGCGTCAACAGTGATGGCGGTGTGCTTACGGGCGCCGGCCGCCGCCGCGTGGACCATGGCCACGGACAGCTGGCCGGCGACCGCGCCGGTGACCCTGTCCTGAAGTTCGTGGGCCTCGTCCACCACCACAACGTCGTATTCGGGCAGGACGGCCAGGCCCTCAAACGCGCTGACGGCCAGCATGGCATGGTTGGTGACCACCACGTCAGCTTCGGCCGCCTCGTGGCGCGCCAGTTCGCTGAAGCATTCAGCCGCCATCGGGCACTTCTGCGCGCCCAGGCATTCCATCGAGGTAACCGAGACCTGCCGCCAAGCGCGGTCGGTGACGCCGGGAAGCAGCTCGTCGCGGTCTCCCGTGGCGGTTTTTTCCGCCCATTCACGCAGGCGCACAACTTCCTTGCCCAGTTGCGACGACGGGCCGCCGAGGGCGGCGGCGAAGTGCGGGACGCTGGTGTCCTCGCCGAGGGAGAAGAGTTGGCCCTCGGCAGGTTCCTCGGAGGGGAACCCGCCTTCGAGCTTATGCCGGCAAACATAGTTCGAGCGGCCCTTGACCAGGGCCACCTTGACGGGGCGGTCCAAGGCTGGGGTGATGGTTTTCAGCAGCCGGGGAAGGTCCCGGCCCACGATCTGTGTCTGCAGTGCAAGGGTTGCCGTGGAAACGAGGGTGGGCTTGTCGCTCACCAGCGAATGCGCAATGAGCGGGATCAGGTAGGCGAGCGACTTGCCGGTGCCGGTGCCGGCCTGGACCAGGAGATGGTCCCCGGTTTCGATGGCCTTCGCCACCTGCCGGGCCATTTCATGCTGGCCGGCCCGGCTTTGGCCGCCCATCCCGGCGACGGCGCGGTCGAGGAGTTCAATCACGAACTCCTCGCCGGCCGTCTCGGAAATCTCCCCTGCCACCAAGTCAGTCATTGCTGACGAAGGATTCCAGTTCAGCCGCGAGGCCCTCCCGGACCATGACCACAACGTGCGTGCCGTGTTCGCCGTGATCCAGGCTGAGGATCTCGGCATCAGTCTCGTGCAGCTTGCTGATCAGGTCGCCACGATCGTACGGGATCAGCAGCTCGAGTTTGACGCTGGGCCGCGGAATGCCGTCGCTGATGGCTTTGAGGAGTTCGGCGATCCCCTGGCCGGTCCGGGCTGAGACCACCACATGGCGGGGCTCACGCTGCTTGAGGCGCTCCACCACAAACGGGTCGGCGGCATCAGCCTTGTTAAGGACGATGATCTCGGGCACGTTGCGGGCGTCCACCTCGCTGAACACCTTGCGGACGGCAGCAATCTGACCTTCAGGGTCCGGATGTGAAACATCCACCACGTGCAGGATCAGATCGGAGTCAGCCACTTCCTCCAGCGTGGAGCGGAACGCTTCCACCAGCTGGGTGGGCAGGGACCGGACGAAACCCACGGTATCGGCCAGCGTGTACCCCAGCCCGTCGGAGGTCTCGGCTTTGCGGACGGTGGGATCGAGGGTGGCGAACAGGGCGTTCTCCACCAGCACACCGGCATCGGTGAGCCGGTTGAGCAGGGATGACTTTCCGGCGTTCGTGTACCCCGCGATTGCCACAGACGGCACTGAATTGCGACGGCGGTTGGCCCGCTTCGTTTCCCGTGCCGGCTTCATCGCGGCGATCTCCCGCCGCAGCTTGGCCATGCGCGTACGGATCCGGCGGCGGTCCAGTTCGATCTTCGTCTCACCGGGTCCGCGCGAACCCATGCCGGCACCTGCGCCGCCCACCTGGCCACCGGCCTGGCGGGACATCGACTCACCCCAGCCACGCAGGCGTGGCAGCAGGTATTCCAGCTGCGCCAGTTCCACCTGGGCCTTGCCTTCACGGCTCTTGGCATGTTGGGCGAAGATGTCCAGGATCAGGGCCGTGCGGTCAATGACCTTCACCTTGACGATGTCCTCGAGGCTACGGCGCTGGGAGGGTGCCAGTTCGGCATCCACCACCACGGTGTCCGCACCGGTAGCCATAACAATTTCCTTGAGCTCCTGCGCCTTGCCGGAGCCAAGGAAAGTGCCCGGGTCCGGTTTGGCACGGCGCTGTACCAGCCCGTCCAGGACTTCCGAGCCTGCCGTCTCGGCGAGGGCTGCGAGCTCGCGAAGGGAGTTCTCAGCGTCTGCAAGGGTGCCCTCGGACCAAAGACCTGCCAGCACCACCCGTTCGAGCCGCAACTGCCGGTATTCGACTTCGGTGACATCTTCGAGTTCTGTGGAGAGTCCGGCCACGCGCCGCAGGGCCCGGCGCTCGTCGAGGTCCTGCTGGTCGCCGTCGTAGCTTGTGTGTTCGTCTTCCTGGCGGGAAATGGCCTGGGCCCTGCCAAGCACGGCCTTCTCGCCGTCGGTAGCTTTGATATTCCTGGCCGGGACGTCCTTGGCGAGGATCCGGTCGATGACAGCTTGGATCTCCTCGGGACTCATGTCCTGGGCTGCTGGATCGGAACCGGTGTTGGGCTGGCTGGTCATGGTCTCCTTTGAAGATTCGGCATTTTCAGAATAGTGCGGATCGGTGGTCTGTGGTGAAGTATTCGCGC
>JBDTQQ010000338.1:0-3827 GCA_039932075.1 Pseudarthrobacter sp.
TGGGACTCGTGGCGGCGCCGAACCCTCGATGTGATTGCCCTGCTGGCCGTGGTGCTGCTGGCGGCCGTGCAGGTCAACGCCTATTTCGGCCTCAACCGCACCGTCGCAGACCTCACGGGAACGGCTCTGACGCGCATCCCGCCCCTGGAGAGCGAGCTCCAGCGCCAGCCGGGACAGTCCGCCCAACCGCTGACAGGGTGGACAGCCGCTGGCGACCTGCCCGCCGATGGCGTCATACGTACCGTCTCGATTCCCGGCGCCGCCTCCGGGCTGCAGACCCGCACCTCCTACGTGTACCTTCCGCCCGCGTACTTCGCCTCGAACCGCCCCAGCCTTCCGGTCCTGGTCCTCGTTCCGGGCCAGCCCGGTGGTCCCGCTGACTGGCTCTCTGGTGGCGCCTTGCTGCCGCGCATGGCGAGTTTCGCAGCGAAGCACGGGGGAGTGGCGCCCGTAGTGGTGGTGGTTGATCCCAACGCGAGCCAGTCCGCCAATACCCTCTGCATGGACAGCGACCTGGCCAAGGCAGACACCTACCTCTCCGTGGACGTTCCCCGCTGGATCGCTGCCACGCTGGACGTGGATACGGATCCCCGGCAATGGGCTGTGGGCGGGTTCAGTTTTGGGGCCACCTGCGCTGTCCAGTTGGTCACCCGCCACCCCGATGTGTACACAGGATTCCTATCCTTTGCCAGCGAACGGGAGCCCGCACTCGCCAAGGAGCGCCAGAAAACCGTTGATGCGGCGTTTCATGGCGACACCGCCGCCTTCGATGCCCAAATGCCGTTGACGCTGATGAAGGAGCGCCACTACGACGGCAAGGTGGCCTACTTCGCGGCCGGGGCCACGGATCCGGAATTTGTGGCGAATCTGGAAACGCTTGCGACGGCGGCGCGCGCTGCAGGGTTCACGGTGGAGTCCGATGTGGTTCAACGGACGGGTCACTCCTGGGACATGCTGACACCCGGCATGGAAAATGGGCTTGAGCTGCTCGCAAGGCACTGGGGGTGGGAGCGCTGAACGCCGTCCAGGAAAGGAGCGCCCCGGCCCTGTTCTGGTCCACCGTGGGGCTCCCGGCCGTTCGGCGGCTCGCCGGCTACCTTCGTTCCGTGCCCTTGACGCTGTGCATCCTCGGCGTCTTCCTGGCGGCGGCCGTTCTGACTGACAGCTTCCTGGACGGCCCGCCGGAGGAACTCCTGCCGGTGGCGGAGGTCAGTGCGCCCGGCTTGCGGGCGGGCCACTGGTGGTCGCTGGTGACCTCCCTGTTCTTCGCCACCAATCCGCTGGCGTACGTAGTGGCATCCCTGATGATTCTTCTGTTGCTCGGTCTGGCGGAGAAGAAGCTCGGCATGCTCCGGACCGCGGCCCTGCTGCTGGGCGGCCAGTTTGCCGCTGTCACAGTGTTCCTGCTGCTCACCCAGTTGGCGCGGTACGCCGGCGATGGCTGGCTGGGGCTGATGACGGACAGTGCGCTGATTGGTCCGTACGCTGCCGTCCTGGCTGTTTCGATGGCGTCCAGCCGCAAACTGCCGGTGCTCTGGCGACGCCGGCTGCGAACGGCAGTGCTCTCGGTCGCATTGCTGCTGGTGCTGTACGTGGGGCATGCCGAGACGGTAATTGGGCTGGTGGGTGCCCTGGTTGGACTTGCCGCGGGCTGGTGGGCTGAGAGCGAGCACGGCCCCCTGCACGCGCCCCGCTCGACCGGCCGGGAGACCCGGAACCTGCTCGCGCTCACCGTGGCTGTGTTCGCAGTGGGACCCATTCTCACAACTATCACCCGGACGCCCACCGGCCCGCTGGCGCTGCTGCGGGACGTGCTCCTGAATCCGGTGCCCACCCTCGGCCAGCTCGAAGCCAATTGCGGCTCCACAGTTGAGGCGTCATGCCTGGAGATCGGGCGCGCGGGTTTCGCCGGCCCATTCGGGCTTGCCCTGGCGGTGGTCCCGGTGGCCCTGCTCCTGATCTGCGCCGACGGCATGCGCCGGGGACGCAGTATGGCACTTCGGATCACGTTGGTCATCCAGCTGGTTATCACGGCACTGGCAGCCGTGTACCTTGCCCTGTTCGCCCTCATTCCGCACTATCCGTCACGGCCGCAGACTGCGGCAATGGGTTCCGGCTTTGCCCATATCCTGCCCCTGGTGACGGTGCCTCTCATTCTGGCCGTGCTGCTGTGGGTCAACCGGCGGCAGTTCCGCGTGGAGACCGTCCCGGCGGCCCGGCACAGATTGGCCGTGGTGGTTGGCGGGGTCTGGCTGGTCCTGGCCGGCGGCTATACAGTGGCCTGGCTGGCGGCCGGTGGAATGACGCGCGACGGCGGGCCGCTGGGTCTGCTGGCCGAGCTGGCCAGGCAATACCTTCCGGTGCCTCTACCCAACCTCTACCGCAGGGTCTTCGCCGAACGGGACAGCATTGAGGCACTGATCTTTGGCTATTCCGGCCCGCTCTTTTGGCTGGTGGCTCTGGCTGGTGTCTGGTCAGTGCTGGTGGGACGCCACCATGGCAGCGATTCCGGCCACAACGACCGGACCGCGGCCCGGCGGCTGCTGCATCAGGGCGGCGAATCTCTGTCATGGATGGCGCTCTGGGAGCCCAACCGGTATTGGTTCAGTCCGGATGGCCGTGGTGCCGTGGCGTACCAACAGCACGGAAGCGTGGCACTGACCCTGGCAGGCCCTTTCGGCGCGGCGGAAAGCCAGGCGCCGACGGCTGAAGGCTTCATCGACTTCTGCGGCAGCCGGGCGCTGCTTCCGGCGTTCTACTCGTGCGATGCTACTTTGTGGCCGCTGCTCCGGGACCGCGGATTCCAGCGCGTCCCGGTGGCGCAGGAGACCAGGCTGTCCGTCCGTGAACTCGAGTTCAAGGGCAAGGAATGGCAGAACGTGCGCACAGCACGGAACCGGGCGGCCAAGCTGGGTGTCACCGCTGTTTGGGGGACCTACCACGGCCTGCCCTCGGCACTGCGTGCCCGTCTCAGCGAGGTATCGGAAGAATGGGCGGCAGCTAAATCGATACCGGAAATGGGTTTCACCCTGGGTGGCATCGATGAACTGATGGACGAGGAAGTCCTTTGTTGCCTGGCTGTGGATGCGGACGGGAATGTGCACGGGGTCACCAGCTGGCTGCCCGTTTACGACGGCGGGAAGCTGGTTAGCCGCACGCTGGATGTGATGCGGCGGGGTGCTGCTGGATTTCCCGGGGTTATGGAGTTCCTGATAGCGGCGGCAGTGGTTGAGTTGCGGGAAACGGTGGAGGTCATTTCACTCTCCGGGTCACCGCTGGCCAGCCTGCCCGAAGGAGGCACGTCCCCGGACCACGTGCCGGCCGAAAACCTGCTTCGCATTCTCGATGTTGTGGGCCACGCCTTGGAACCCGTCTACGGGTTTCGTTCGCTGGCTGCCTTCAAATCGCGTTTTCAGCCGGAGTACCGGGCGCTGTATTTGTACTATCAGGATCCGTTGCAGCTGCCTGCCATCGGCCGTGCACTTACCCGGGCGTATTTGCCCGGTCTTTCCCTGCGGCAGGGCGCCCGTCTGGTCCGCGAACTGGTGGGGTGAGCAGGACTGGGACAACAAGCCGGGCAAAGAAAAAAATCCCCGGCACGAATGCCGGGGATTTACTCGCTGGAAGCCGCAGCGGGGCGGCCTCCGGGCGGGCGACTAGACCAGCGTTACGCCGGTAGCCTGGGGTCCCTTGGCGCCCTGGCCGATTTCGAACTGAACACGCTGGTTCTCGTCGAGGGTCTTGAAGCCACCGGTCTGGATCTCAGAGTAGTGAACGAAGACATCGCCATCGGAGTCATCCGGGGTGATGAAGCCGAAGCCCTTTTC
>JBDTQQ010000339.1:0-3826 GCA_039932075.1 Pseudarthrobacter sp.
CTCATCGAACTCGGGGCCCGCGTGGTGGTGGTCGACGCCGCCACCACCGACACCGCCAAAGCCCAGGCAGACACCCTGAAGATTGTCGGCGCCGTGGACGTAATTCTCGGCGAGGAGGCTGTCAGCAGGGTCCCGAAGGTGGATGGCAGTTTGCCCGACCTCATCGTCACGTCGCCGGGCTGGCGTCCCGACCAAGCGCTGCTCGCCTCGGCTGCGCGCGCGCACATCCCGGTGTGGGGCGACGTCGAACTCGCCTGGCGGCTGCGTGTCCGGGAAGGGCACAAGACCGCTGACTGGCTGACCATCACCGGCACAAACGGCAAGACCACCACGGTGGGGCTGACGGCGTCGATGCTGCAGGCCGCAGGACTGAAGGCCATCGCCGTCGGCAACGTGGGCACGCCTATCCTGGATGCCCTTCGCGACCCCGTTGAGTACGACGTATTCGCGGTTGAATTGTCCAGCTTCCAGCTGCACTGGGCTGAGTCCCTGTCGCCCGTCGCCAGTGTGTGCCTGAACGTGGCCGAAGACCACGTGGACTGGCACGGTTCCTACAACTCCTACCTGGCTGACAAGGCAAAGGTCTACGCCCGGACGCAAAAAGCCTGCATCTTCAACGCCGAGCAGATCGAAACCGAACGTATGGTGGAGGACGCCGACGTGGTTGAGGGCTGCCGGGCCGTCGGCTTCACCACGCTCACTCCTGCCATCAGTATGCTGGGCG
The DNA here is from genome assembly GCA_039932075.1 of Pseudarthrobacter sp. Lineage (GTDB taxonomy): Bacteria > Actinomycetota > Actinomycetes > Actinomycetales > Micrococcaceae > Arthrobacter. The sequence goes on from JBDTQQ010000339.1 coordinate 725, forward strand.
TGGTGGAAGGCCTCCTCGTGGACCGTGCCTTCATTGAGCAGCGCAAGGACAGCGCTGCGGAACTTGCCTCGATGACGGACCTGGGGCAGTTTGCTCCCCGCCACATGGTGGCGAACGCCCTTGCCGCTGCCGCCCTGGTGCGCGCCTACGGAGTGGACGCGCAGGCGGTTCGCCGGGGCATCCAGGACTACGTGCCGGGCAACCACCGAATCCAGCAAGTCGCCCGTGTGAACGGGGTTCTCTGGGTGAATGATTCGAAGGCCACCAACCCCCATGCGGCGGCTGCATCACTGACTGCCTTCGAGAAGGTTATCTGGATCGCGGGAGGACTCTCCAAAGGAGTCAGCTACGATGACCTGGTCCGCGACCAGGCGGCCAGGCTCAAGGGCGTGGTGCTCATCGGCGTCGACACCGCTCCACTGGCCGACGCCCTGCAACGACACGCGCCGGATGTCCCGGTGATCATCCCTCCGGCGGGCGACACTGAAAATATGCAGACTGCCGTAACGGGCGGAGCCATCGCGGGCGACTCTACGGTTTCCGGAGAGGACGTGATGTCCCGGGCCGTTGCGTCAGCGGCGCAGCTGGCCGTATCAGGCGACACCGTCCTGATGGCACCGGCGGCTGCTTCCATGGATCAGTTCTCTTCCTATGCTCACCGCGGCAACGCCTTTATTGAAGCTGTCCGCGAGCTGGTGGAAGGGCAGGCCCAGACCGGCGAGGAGTAACAATGGTCAGCACGCCCACCCGGCCGAACGCTTCAAAACCGCGCGCCGGGAAACCTGCCTCGCCTACGGCATCCAGGCCCACGGGATCCAGGCCGCCAGCGTCCAGGCCCAACCTCCCTGCCCGGATCAGGGGCTGGTACCGGGGCTTCTGGTCCGCCCTGGAAGGAAATGGGACGTCCCGGAACGGCTCCACGTACTACCTCATCCTGGGCTCCACGCTGGCGCTCACGGCCATCGGCATCATGATGGTGCTTTCGGCTTCGAGCGTTGAGTCCATCGCCGCCGGAAAATCGCCCTACGGTGATGCCCTCAAACAGGGTATGTTCGCCGCGATCGGCATCTTCGTGATGTTTGTCCTCTCGCGGATCAACGTGGTGTGGCTCAAGCGCCTGGCCTGGCCGGTGCTGGGCGCTGCCCTGGTCCTCCTGATACTGGTCCAGTTGGTCGGTGACGAAGTCAACGGCAACAAGAACTGGATTGACCTGGGCGGTATCACCTTCCAGCCGTCCGAAGCGTCCAAACTGGCGCTGGCCCTCTGGATGGCTACAGTCCTGGCCATGAAGGGGAAGTTGCTCCGGCTGTGGCAACATGTGCTCGTCCCCGCAGTACCGCTGGCGGGTGCCGTCATCGGGCTGGTGCTGTTGGGCAATGACCTCGGCACGGCCATGATCATCATGATGATCACGGCGGCGGCGTTGTTCTTTGCGGGTGTGCCGCTGTACCTTTTCGGATTCGCGGCCGTCGCGGCCGCAGCAGGAACAGCCGTCATGGCCATCACCAGCTCCAACCGGATGTGCCGCATCACCTCCTGGTGGACCGGGCAGTCCTGCGCCGACGGCATCGACGCCAACTACCAGGCCACCAACGGGCTTTACGGACTCGCTTCCGGCGGGTGGTTCGGCGTGGGCCTTGGCCAGAGCCGGCAGAAGTACAGCTGGATTCCGGAAGCCCACAACGACTTCATTTTTGCCATCATCGGCGAGGAACTCGGCCTGGTTGGCACAGTCGTCGTTCTTGTCCTTTTTGCCATCCTCGGAGCCGCCATTTACCGCGTGGTGGTGGCGCAGGAGGACATGTTCCACCGTGTCCTGGCCGGCACCATCATGGTGTGGCTGCTGGGGCAGGCAACTGTCAATATGGCCGTGGTGACAGGCCTGGTGCCCGTCATCGGGGTGCCCTTGCCCTTCATTTCCTACGGAGGTTCGGCCTTGCTGATGTCGCTCTGTGCCGTGGGGGTGGTCCTGTCGCTCGCCCGCGAACAGATGGCGCCCGCCCTTCGGCCCAAGAGAATGCTGAAGTTCGGCACCAAGAAGGCCGGGAAATCCACCCGCCGCACCAAGACCGCAAGAAAGCGTACCTAGCACCAGATGACTTCCCAGAACCTGTCCATTGTCCTGGCGGGTGGCGGAACTGCCGGCCACATCAGCCCACTCCTGGCGATTGCGGCTGCCCTCCGGTCCGCCTCGCCGGGCGCCAGGTTGCTGGCTGTCGGCACGCCGTCAGGCATGGAGACCCGGCTGGTCCCTGCGGCCGGTGTGGAGCTCGCCACCATTGACCGGGTGCCGTTTCCGCGGAAACCTTCCGTGGACCTGCTGAAGTTGCCTGCACGGTTGGCAGGGGCGGTGCGCCAGTCAGGCCGCATCCTGGACGAGGCCTCGGCCGACGTCCTGGTAGGCGTAGGTGGTTACGTCTGCACACCGTTGTACCTCGCTGCCCGCCGCCGAGGGATCCCGATCGTGATCCACGAAGCCAACACCAGGCCAGGCCTGGCCAACCGCGTGGGATCGTTGCTGACCCGTCACGTGGCCACCGCCTTCGACACCACCCGCCTGCGGCACGCCCGCCATGTCGGCATGCCCATGCGGACCGAAATCTCCGGCCTCGACCGGGATGCCGCCCGCGGAACTGCGCGCGAAGCCCTGGGCCTGGATGCATGCAAGCCCACACTGATCGTGACGGGCGGATCGTCCGGCGCCCGGAGCATCAACCGCGCGCTGGCTGATGCGGCCCAGGAACTGGGCGCCGCCGGGATCCAGACGCTCCACATCACCGGCCGCGGCAAGACGGTCAAAGGGCCCGACGGCGGCCCTCTCGCCGCAGACGGGTACCAGCAGGTTGAGTACGTGGATGGCATGGAACTCGTGTACGCCGCCGCTGACCTCCTGCTGGCGCGCTCCGGGGCCGCCACCGTCTGCGAAGTGGCAGCAGTGGGGGTTCCGGCCGTCTTTGTGCCGCTGCCCATCGGCAACGGTGAGCAGGCACTCAACGCGGCGGGGCTGGTGGAAAGCGGCGGCGCGATCATTGTGCCCGACAAGGACTTCACTGCCCAGTGGATAACGGGCCAGGTCATCCCGCTGATCACCGATTCCGGCCG
>JBDTQQ010000340.1:0-3825 GCA_039932075.1 Pseudarthrobacter sp.
AGCGCCGCGCCGATGTCCGCATCGTAAATCTCGAGATTCGTCGCGTAGCCGGGGGTCTGCCCCTCCCTCAGGCTTCGCCCGAACTTCCTGAGATCCAGTGCGTAAAAGTGGAGACCCCTTGCTGAAAGCTGTTCCGCCAATTCAACCTGGAGAAAGTAGTCCGCCCAGCCATGCAGGTAAAGCACCACCTGGACGTGGGCCCGATCGTCGTCTTCCGGAGCGTCGCCCGCTGTCTTGGGGCCGCACCGGACCAGGGTGGCAACAACGTCACCTTCGTCATCGGGAGCCAGGAACAATGATCGAGACTGAAAAGAGGGGCCTAGGAAATCTTCGGCCCAAGAACATGCGCCCGGTTCCCGAAGCGGCTCCGTCGCCGGTTCAGTGCCAGTGCCAGAGGTCCGCTCAGTGCCAGACACGGGGCCGCTCATTCGCCGGGTCCAAAGCCGGCGGGGCCGGGCGCAGGGGTGGCGTAGCCGCGTAACCACCGTGAAAGTCGGGCATATGCGTCTGCCCGCACCGCAACTGGCGAGAGGAAGACGTCATGGAGGGCGCCCTCAATGCGTTCCACTGTGACGGTGCGCCCCAGTGTCAGCGCCCGGAGAGCGATGATGTTCACGTCCAGTACGGCGTCGGTCCGCCTCATTTCCTCGGTCCAGAACGGACCGTTGGCGCTGCCCCGCGAGAGCAGGACCAAGACAGGGATATCGATGCCCAGCCCCCGTGCCACCTGGGCATGGCCGGATAGGACGGCGCTCAGCCAACCGGCGCGGAGCGGGAAAGCCATCGGCGGCCGGAACCTGTCGTCAAGGACCCACTCGCCGTCGGCTGAACTGCTGATAGTCCGCCAATAGAATCCCCGTTCAGGCAGCCTCAGGATCGCCTCAGGCCGGAAGCGCGCCACCGGTCTCACCATCGTGGAGGCTGCCCGACGTACCAGCGAGCTGCCATGCATCTCCAGCCACGGGCTGTTCAGTACCAAGTGCGAGACTATTTCCGGGTGGCGGCTGACCCACAAGGCAGCCACGAGGCCGCCGGTGGAATGGCCCATGAGCGTCAGTTCCTGATCCTGGCCGCCCGAATCGGCCCGGATGATGGCCACAGCTTGGCCAATTTCAGCGTCGTAGTCTGCCAGGTCTGCCACGTAGCCGCCCGGCGCCTCGGGGCGCAGGCTGCGGCCGTGGTTGTGCATGTCCAACGCATAGAACTCATATCCGCTGCGCGTCCAGAAGCGCGCAAGGTCAACGTTGAAGAAATAGTCGCTCCAGCCGTGCAGGAACAGCACCGTCCGACGTACTGGCTGCTGTGTGCCAGGTTGCTGAGTGGCTCGCCGAAGTGTGTCGGGTTCGCCGCCGCCGGGGCGAAATCGAACCAGCGTCGCGGTCCGCCGAACGCCGTCGGCTCCCGATGCTTCGAACGTGCAGGCTTCGAAGCCCGCACCGAGGATGTCAGGCTGCCAGTCCATGGCTTTATGGTAGCCGGGCAACCAGCCATGACGGGCCCGGTTTGGTCTGGACCGCCCAAGGCGGAAAACTAGAGCCATGCGCGTATATCCGACTTTCTTTAAGCTGGCCTTTTCATGGATGGACGCCGAACGCGCCCATAAAATCGGATTCAAAGGGGTCAAGCTTGCCCACGCCTCCGGCGCAGGGCGACTGCTTCAGCGGTTCACGGCACCTGCGCCGTCCTTGCAGACCACTGCCTTTGGCGTCACCTTCCCGTCACCGTTTGGCCTTGCAGCCGGCTTCGACAAGGAAGGGCTGGGCATCGAAGCCCTCACCGAACTCGGCTTCGGCCACGTCGAAGTTGGCACCATCACTGGTCAGGCGCAGCCCGGCAATGAAAAGCCGCGCCTCTTCCGCCTGGTTGAAGACCGCGCTGTGATCAACAGGATGGGTTTCAACAACGACGGCGCGGCCGCCGTCGAGCCCCGCCTCAAAGCTGCACGGGCAGCTCTCCAGCGTAGGCACCCCAATATTCGCCCGGTGATCGGCGTGAATATCGGCAAAAGCAAGGTCGTCGAGCTCGACGCCGCCGTGGCCGACTACCTGGTCAGCGCCCGGAGCCTGGCCCCGGCGGCCGACTACCTGGTGGTCAATGTCAGCTCACCCAATACCCCCGGGCTTCGCCTCCTGCAGGATGTCCAGACGCTTCGCCCGCTGCTCGCAGCGGTGGGGGAGGAGGCGGACAAAGCTGCCGGCCGCCACGTCCCGCTTCTGGTGAAGATTGCCCCTGACCTGAGTGACGAAGACATCGACGACGTTGCGCGGCTCGCGCTGGACCTGAAGCTGGACGGAATTATCGCCACCAACACCACCATTGGCCGCTCGGGCCTCAAGTCATCAGCAGCAAAGGTGGACGAATGCGGTGCCGGAGGCTTGTCCGGGGCACCGCTGAAGCAGCGGTCACTGGAGGTCCTCCGCCGGCTCAAGGAAGCCACCGGGGGCGCGATTACCCTCGTGGCTGTGGGCGGAGTCGAGACAGCGAAGGATGTCCAGGAACGGCTGGATGCCGGGGCGACCCTGGTCCAGGGCTACACGGCTTTCCTCTACGAAGGTCCTTTCTGGGCAGCGCGGATTAACCGTGAACTGGCCAAAACGCAACGGTCCTGAGGGCTGAGCGGCAGAAAAAATCCCCGGCGGTCTGTCCGCCGGGGATTCTTGTCACGAGGAGCTGATAGTTCAGGGCTGGCCGATCAGGAGGGGTACTGACCGCGCTTGACGAGCGGCTTCGGCAGCCGCAGTTTGCGGAACTGCATCGAACGCATTGAGCCATACCAGACGGTACCGCGCTCAACTTCACCGAACTTTGCCGTCAGTTTCTTGCGGAGCTGGCGGGACAGAATGAACACGTCGACAAAAACGGCCAGGAACATTACCCAGAAACCGCCCAGGACATAAACCATCTGCTCGCTGGAAGCCGGCACAATCAGGGAGATGATCACGAAGACCAAGGCTCCGAACATCAGGTATTCGCCAAGGCTGAATCGCGCATCAACGTAGTCGCGGGCGTAACGCTTCTGCGGACCCTTATCGCGCAACGGGAGGAATTTCTCGTCACCGGTGTCCAGCGCTTGGCGCATTTTGGTGCGCTGGTCCTGAACAGCTTGGCGCTCAGCCGCCTTGGACGCCTTCCGGTCCTCCGGCACCAGGGGCCTCTTTCGAGCCGCCTCCTGAGCTTTGCGTTTGGGAGTGGGCGCACCCTTGCCCAACGCGGCATCCTGCCGGGCGGCCGCTTCAGCGGCCTGCTGGTCTATTGATTCCTGCGCCGTTGGCGCTTCCTTTTTACGTCCGAACACTTGAACAGAATACCTTGCGGCCTTATGGATTCTGCGCGGGTATTGTGATCGCCATGACACCCAATCCAGCGCCAACGCCCGATGACGCCAGAACGCCCGACGCCAGCACCCCCGGCTCAGGCCCTTCCACCCGACCCATCGATGGGGCCGGGCTGCGGCAGGCCGTAGCCAGTTCCTTCGATGCCACCCTTAGCCGGCTCAAAGATCTTGTGGCCATACCCGGCATCGCCTGGCCAAGTTTTGATCCGGCACCTTTGGACGCCAGCGCCGCTGCCGTGGCTGACTTGCTCCGCGCAGCAGGGCTCGACGAAGTCCAGGTCCTGCGCAGCCATAAGGAAGACGGCACCCCGGGAGGGCCCGCAGTCGTCGCGCGGCGGCCGGCCGCGGCAGGGAAACCGACCATTCTGCTCTACGCCCACCATGACGTACAGCCGCCCGGTGATCCCGCGCTGTGGGAGTCCGAGCCGTTTGCCGCCGTCGAACGCAATGGAAGGCTCTACGGGCGCGGCGCTGCCGACGACAAGGCCGGG
>JBDTQQ010000341.1:0-3820 GCA_039932075.1 Pseudarthrobacter sp.
GCGACCCCAACAAGCGCGGCTTCTGGTCCTCCGCCGCCCAGATCGGCCCGCCCGCAGGAAACCTTATGGCCAACGGCGTCCTGGCCATCCTTGCCGCCACACTCAGCACCGAAGCGTTCCTGTCCTGGGGCTGGCGCGTGGCCTTCCTCGCCTCGGCAATCCTGGTGGTCTTCGGCCTGCTGATCCGCCTCAGGCTTGAGGAAACCCCGGTTTTCAAGGCCATCCAGGCGCACGGCGAGCGTCCCAAGGCACCGATCAAGGAAGTCTTCACCACCGAACCCAGGGCCCTGATCTCCGCCGCCCTCTCCCGCCTCTGCCCCGACGTGCTCTACGCACTGTTCACCGTGTTCGTGGCCGTCTACGCCACCAAGGAACTGGGCATGACCACCGGCAACGTGCTGGCCGCCATCCTCATCGGCTCCGTGTTCCAGCTCTTCCTGATCCCGGCAGCCGGCGCCCTCACGGACCGCTTCAACCGCCGGTGGGTTTACGGCATTGCAGCTGCGGCCACCGCCCTTTACATTCCGTTGTTCTTCCTGATGATCCAGGGCAAGTCCGTGGTGATGCTGACCATCGGCGTGGTGATCGGCCTTGCCCTGCACGCCTTTATGTACGGTCCGCAGGCAGCCTTCATCACCGAGCAGTTCCCGGCCCGCCTCCGCTACGCCGGCAGCTCGCTGGCCTACACCCTGGCCGGCGTGATCGGCGGCGCCGTGGCCCCACTGATCTTCACCGTCCTCTACGGCGCGGCATCCGGCGGCTGGTACCTGATCGCCGGCTATATCGCCCTGACCGCCATCATCACCATCGTGGGCATGCGCCTGGGCCGCGACCCGCAGCCGGAAGCGGACCTCCGCCTGCTCCACGACAACGCCCAGGGCAGCCACGCCTGAGCGGCGCGGCCTGATCCCCATGGAAACAGTCAGCAACCCGGCCACGGCAGCCCGCGTGCTCGCCGTCAGGCCGGTAGGTACGACGGCGGTGCTCGCCGAACTCTCCGGGCTCCACGACGTGCTGGCCCTGCAGGCCCTCCTGCTGGAGCAGCCGCTGCCCGGCCAGGTGGATGTCCTGGCAGCCGCAGAAACGGTGATGGTCAAGGCGGATTCGCCCACCTCCGCGCGCCGCATGGCTTCGCTGCTGCTGGAGCTGGACCTGGCGGTGCAGTCCCATGCGGAGGGGAAGCTGGTCACCATCGATACCGTGTACGACGGCGAGGACCTCGCCGAGGTGGGGCGGCTCACCGGCCTGGGGGCCGAGGGAGTGGTGGCCGCCCACACCGGGCAGGTCTGGACCGTGGCCTTCGGCGGCTTCGCCCCCGGATTCGGCTACATGGTGGGGGAGAACCAGGCACTGGAAGTCCCGCGCCGTAGTTCGCCAAGGACCGAAGTGCCCGCCGGTTCCGTGGCCTTGGCCGGCAACTATTCGGCCGTATATCCGCGGAAATCCCCGGGCGGCTGGCAGCTGATCGGGCGCACGGCAGCCCACATGTGGGACCTCAGCAGGGAGCAGCCGGCCCTGGCCGCGCCCGGTGACCGGGTGCAGTTCCGGGCGGTGCGGGAACTCGTGCAGGTTGCGGAGACCGAGTCAGGGACCGAGGCTCGGCCTGCTGGCGCCGGGGCTCCGGCTGCCACCCACACTGACATTCAATCCGGACTGCGGATCCTGTCACCCGGACTGCAGAGCCTGATCCAGGACCTTGGCCGCCCCGGCCACGCCGGTCTGGGCGTGTCCGCCGCCGGGGCGCTGGACCAATCCTCCGTGCGCCGCGCCAACCGGATCGTGGGCAACCAACCCCATGCCGCCGTCGTCGAATCCGTGGCCGGCGGGCTGCGCGTGCAGGCAATGGGCGACCAGGTTCTGGCCGTCACCGGGGCGCCCTCGGCACTGACTGTCGTGACGCCGTCGGACGTTCCCGACGACGGCGGTCCGGAGGACAGTGACCAGTCCCAGCAGGTGCGTGAGGTGCCCATGGCCACGGCGTTTGCCCTGCTGGACGGCGAGATCCTGACCCTCGGCCCACCCGAGCACGGCTTCCGCAGCTACCTGGCCATCCGCGGCGGCGCGGAAGCCGATGCGGTGCTGGGCAGCCGGTCCACGGACACAATGTCCGGGATCGGGCCCGCGCCGCTGGCCGCCGGACGGCTGCTGGCCGCCGGGGCGGCTACCTCCTCCAACGTGGTGGGCAATCCCGAGCTGCAGCCCGATTTCCCGGACACCGGCGTCACGGTCCTGGACATTGTGCCCGGGCCACGGGAGGACTGGTTCGACGCCGACGCGCTGGAATCACTCTGCGCCCAGGACTGGCTGGTGACGCCGCGCTCCAACCGGGTGGGCATGCGCCTGGACGGCGAGCCGCTGCGCCGGAGCCGGGAAGGTGAGCTGGCCAGCGAGGGAACCGTGGCTGGTGCGCTCCAGATTCCGCCGGAAGGCCAGCCCGTGCTGTTCCTGGCAGACCATCCGATCACCGGCGGCTACCCCGTGATCGGCGTGGTGGTGGACCACCAGCTGGACCGCGCCGCGCAGATCCCCATCGGCGGCCGCATCCGGTTCCGCCGGGTTTCCGGCTACGGGCTGCACGTCAACACTTCACCCGATTCACCCGACGCTACCGAAGACAAAGTGAGCAACTGATGCGCAAGGTCCTGATCGCCAACCGCGGAGAAATCGCCGTCCGCATCGCCCGTGCCTGCGAGGACGCCGGGCTCGAATCCGTGGCGGTGTACGCGGACGTGGACGCCGACGCCATGCACGTTTCCGCCGCCAGCGAGGCGTACAGCCTGGGCGGCAACGCGCCGACGGACACGTACCTGAATATCCCCAAGCTGCTCCGCGTGGCCGCGGAATCCGGGGCGGACGCCGTGCACCCCGGCTACGGGTTCCTGTCCGAGAACGCCGGCTTCGCCCAGGCGGTGCTCGACGCCGGCCTGACCTGGATCGGTCCAAGCCCGGAAGCGATCCGGCAGCTGGGCAACAAGATCACGGCGCGCGAGATCGCCGTCCGGGCCGGTGCGCCCTTGGTGGCGGGCAGCGACGGCCCGGTGGCCTCGGCTGCGGAAGCACGCGCGTTTGCCGAAGAACACGGCCTGCCCATCGCCATCAAGGCGGCCTTTGGCGGCGGAGGGCGCGGGCTGAAAGTGGTCCGTGCGATGGACCAGATCGAGGAGTCCTTCGATTCGGCGGTCCGGGAAGCAGTGGTGGCCTTCGGCCGCGGCGAGTGCTTTGTGGAACGGTACCTGGACCGGCCCCGGCACGTGGAGGCGCAGGTCCTGGCGGACCAGCACGGCAACGTGGTGGTGGTGGGAACGCGAGACTGCTCGCTGCAGCGCCGGCACCAGAAACTGGTGGAAGAAGCCCCCGCGCCCTTCCTGACCGAGGAGCAGACCCGGCAGATATACGACGCCGCCAAGGCGGTCTGCCGCGAAGCCTCCTACACGGGGGCCGGGACGGTGGAATTCCTGGTGGCCGCCGACGGCACCGTCGCGTTCCTCGAGGTGAACACCCGCCTGCAGGTGGAGCACCCCATCACGGAGGAGACCACAGGCGTGGACCTGGTCCAGGAGCAGTTCCGGATCGCCGCCGGCGAGCCGCTGCGGCTCACGTCCGATCCGGCACCGCGCGGCCATTCGTTCGAATTCCGCCTCAATGCGGAGGACGTGGGCCGGGGCTTTCTGCCCTCGCCCGGGACCATCGCCACGTTCAGCGGCCCGACCGGTCCGGGCATCCGGTTGGACTCTGGCGTGCGTTCCGGGTCCATGGTGTCGCCGCAGTTCGATTCCCTGCTGGCCAAGCTGATCGTCACCGGCGCCGACCGGCAGCAGGC
>JBDTQQ010000342.1:0-3820 GCA_039932075.1 Pseudarthrobacter sp.
GCGGGACCGGCTGGTCAGTGTGGTCAGGATGGATTTCGACGGCGAAGCCCCGGACCTCGCCAGCCTCTCGGCCGCCGGAATGGGGGTAACGGACGCCGAATTGGAACGCCACCGCACCGCCGCAGGCCTGGCCGACGTCGCGTCCCTGGTCTACACGTCCGGCACCACCGGCCGCCCCAAAGGCTGCGAGATCACCCACGGCAATTTTGCGCTCGTGGCCGTCAATGTGGTGGCTTTCCTGCCCGAGATCCTGAAGCGGCCCCATGCGCGGACCCTGATGTTCCTGCCCTTGGCCCATGTCCTGGCCCGCGCTGTCCAGGTGGCCTGCCTCCATGCAGGCGCAACGCTGGGCCACGTCAACAGTGCTGCAGCGTTGCTTGAGGACCTGGGGACATTCAAACCGACTTTTCTCCTGGCCGTGCCCCGGATCTTCGAAAAGGTCCGGGCGGGTGCCGCGCACAAGGCGGCCATGGCCGGCAGGTCGCGGATCTTCGGAGCGGCCTCCGCAGCGGCCATCCGCTATTCCACGGAGCAGGACAACGCTGCCCGCGGTCAAGGCAGCGGACCGGGCTTCGCGTTGCGGGTGCAGCATGCCCTTTTTGACCGGCTCGTGTACGCCCGGCTCCGCCACCTGTTCGGCGGCCAGGTGGGCCACATGGTGTCCGGCGCCAGCCCCCTGGCACCCGACGACGCGCATTTCTTCCGCGGTGCGGGGATCCCGGTCCTGGAAGGCTACGGGCTGACCGAAACCACGGCTCCCTGTACGGCCAACACGATCAGCCGCACCCGGGTGGGCAGCGTGGGTATCCCCCTGCCGGGAACCACCATCCGCGTCGCAGAGGACGGCGAGGTGCTGGTCAAGGGCATCGGTGTCTTCAAGGGATACCACGCCAACGAAGCGGCCAACGCGGAGGCCTTCGTGGACGGGTTCTTACGCACCGGGGACCTCGGCGAACTCGACCCTGAGGGTTTCCTGACCATCACCGGCCGCAAAAAGGACCTGCTGGTGACCGCCGGCGGGAAGAACGTAGCTCCCGGGCCGCTCGAAGAGAAGATCCGCACGCATCAGCTGGTAGGCCACGCAGTGGTGGTGGGCGACGGGAAACCGTTTGTTGCCGCGCTCGTCAGCCTGGACCCCGCCGGCCTCGAAGACTGGTGCCAGGAAAACAGCGTGAAGCTATCCCTGGCCGAAGCTGCCAGGGACCCACGCATCCGGAGCGCGATCCAGACGGCCGTGGACCGCGCCAACACGCTGGTTTCCAAGGCTGAAGCAGTCCGCAGCTTCACCATCCTGGCCGCGCCGCTCACGGAGGAATCCGGCCACCTGACGCCATCACTCAAACTCAAGAGAGCCGCCGTCGTCAGTGATTTTGAAGCGGAGATCGCCGGGCTGTACAGCAGCTAGGCCGGAACCTCGGCGGCCTCCGGGTCATCTTTCAGCAGACCGCGCCGGCGGCGCGTAGGCCAGGTGAGGATCAGCGTCACCGCTGAGGCCAGGAAGACAAGTCCAGCGATGACGATGCCCGCATCAATCCAGAACTGCCCCGGGAACAGCCGGATCAGGGTGTCCTCCAAGGCGAAAGTCCAGGAACCGCTGGCGAAGAACAGCCTGTGGAACTCTGTGAAGAACTGCTGCCAGCCCAGCACGGCCAGTGCGGCGAGGCCCAGAATGATTGCCAGGGACACGATGGAGCCCGCGAACAGCCCCCGCCGCACTCCCCCTGTGCTTCGGCGGCGCAGGTAGGCGATAGCCACGATACTGAGCACGATCAGGAGCGCACCTGCGCCGAAAGCCGAGAGAATGACCAGTTTCACGTCCGCCATGTGGCTGACTTCGCCGTCTTTGAAGAGTTTTGCGCCGCTCCGGTTCACCAGGTCACCGAGGTACCGGGGCCCTGCCCAGTTGCTGAGATAGTCAACGGCGTAGGAGCCGTAGGTCATCCTGTCGTCGGTGCTGAAGCCGTACCCGTCGCCGGGAAATCCGGGCCTGTTGTACTCGATCCACAGGAACAGCGGGCTGGTCACTGCGCGGACGGCGAGCACCAACAGGATCACGGGGTAGGACAGGGCCAGGAGGACCTGCCAGATGCGCGGGGCCACCGGTTTTGCGTTGGCCGCGCTTTCCCGCTCCGCGTTGCGGCGCTCTACATCCTCCTGGGGAGGACAAACCTGGAGTGCCGAAGTGGGCAGCGGTTCACTATAAGGACTGGACTGGTGGCGGGCCGCGCCGGTGAGGGGCGTTTCCTTCCCGGGAACAGGCTCAGAGTCTGCGGGCTCAACAGTGGCATGCTCGAGCGCTGCAGGCTCAGCGGCGGCAGGCTTAGCGGTTGCAGGCTCAGCGGCGGCAGGCTTAGCGGTTGCAGGCTCAGCGGCGGCCTCCGCCGCTTTGCGGTCGGCGCGGCTTTCGGGCTGACCTGTCATCCAGGCGAATGCGGGCTCATCCGAGTCCGAAGAAGTATCAAGGTGCGGATCCGGCTGCGGCTCCGTGCGCTTGGCAGGGGTCGGCGAGTTGTCGTTCACAGCAGCGTCACTTCCGTTGGGGTCCGTGCTGCCCGGTTCTGGTCCTGGCAGCGCAGTGTGTCTGGTCTCGAGCCTACCGGCCTAGTTGTCATACTCGGCCCAAGGGATGTTCCAGTCCCCATAGCCGTCGTCCAAGGCGGCATAGTCGCCCTCAGTGTTGATGATCTGCACAACATCGCCCGTGGTCATGTTGTCAAAGACCCAGGCCGCTCCGTCGGGAGCGAACCCGATGCAGCCGTGGGAAACATTGGTGTTCCCAATGTAGGGGTAGGCGGACTCGAGCGCCTGGTGAATGTACGCCCCACTAAGTGTCAGCCGGATGGCGTACTCCACGTCCACCTCACCGTAATACGCCGGATCTCCGGGTTTAAGGCCGATGCTCGCGGCACGGAAGTGGTCGTGGCGGTTCTTCTCCATCAGCACGGCATAGCCGCGGGCGGACGGGAAGCGCTTGTCTCCCATACTGACGGGGAGGGTCTTGACCACCTGATCATTGACGCTGAGGGTGAAGGTGTGTGCTGCGGCGTCGGCGATGGCAACTTTCTTGTCACCGAAACGGATGTTCACCTTCTTGTTGAAGTTGGCGATCTGGCCGTTGCCGAGGTCCACTCCGAAGAGCTGCATGTCCATAGTGACGGTGGAGTTAGCCGCCCAGAAGGCTTCCGGGCGGTAGCGGACCATAGTGTCGCTGAACCAGTGGAAGGCGCCTGCCTGGCCGGCACTGGAGGTGACCTTGATGGCCTTCTCCACTGCATCCCGGTTGACCACCGGCTCACTGAAGATGACCTGCAGGGGCTGGCCAACTCCCACCTTCATCCCATCCAGGGGGTAGATTGCGGCGTCGGCCTCGTGGGTGCTGGACACCGTATTGAATGACTGGGTGGTGGTGCTTTCGCGTCCTGCTCCGTCGGTAACCACGTAGGTGTAGCTGTATTCAGTGTTGAATTTCAGCGGCGCCGTGGCGGACCAGCTGCTGCCATCGGTCGCGAAGGTGCCCGGGATTGCTTCGCCCGAGGTGCTGGTGAGCGTGACGCTCTCGATCCTGCCGTTGCCCACCTTCACGGAGACCGGTGACGCCGGGTTGACCTGTTTGGCGGCGGCGGCAGGTGTGATGTCCACCTTCACCGGGGGCACCACGGGCGATGCCACGCCCGGTGCCAAACGGACTGCGGAGGCGGCCTCCGATTCGAGGGCACCGCGGGTGAGGCCCGGGGCGACAGCGGCGAAGACACCGCCTGCTGCAGCCAGAACGCAGACGCTTGCCACAACGAGAATCTTCTTGGCGGTCGACATCCGGTGT
>JBDTQQ010000343.1:0-3815 GCA_039932075.1 Pseudarthrobacter sp.
GGTGGCATGGAACTGACTGAAACCGCGGGTGTCCCTGATGCCTCGTTTGGTTTTGGCGGTCCCGCCGGGAGGAGGTGCTTTGCGGCGGATCTCGCCGCGCGCGGCGGCGGCTTCACGCATTCTGTTCAGTGCGGCCTGCGGGGCATCGATGTTGTCAGGATCCCGGCCGGGCTGCAACCCGCCTTTGTCATCCTTATTCATCGATACCTCCCGGAATAACCTTCACCCGCCGGCCGGACAGCTCGGCCGGGATATCGGCGTCGACGGCGGCGGTCACCAGGACCTGCTCCGCGCCGGAGACTATTGCCGCCAGTTTACGCCGCCGCTGCACATCGAGCTCGGCAAAAACGTCGTCGAGAATGAGGATTGGCGCTGACCCGCCGGTCCGGGCGTCATCCAACATCACGTAGTAGGAGGCGAGGCGCAGGGACAGGCACATCGACCAGGTTTCACCGTGTGAGGCGTACCCCTTGGCGGGTGCCTCACCGAGGATCAGTTCCAGCTCATCCCGGTGCGGTCCCACGAGGGAGATTCCGCGCTCCAATTCCTTGCGGCGTGAGCCTGCGAACGCCTGGACGTAACGTTCCGTGAGTTCTTCGACGGTGAGATGACTGAGATCCTCCGTTCCGGCAGAGCCGGACACTGCTGCCCCAGCCGCCGCGGAACCACTGCTTGCACCCAACGCTGCACCGCCGTCGTCGTCCATCAGGTTTTGGAGGGTGGACCGATACACCGCACCAGCTTCCTTTGAACCGTCCGTGAGCTGGGCATATGCCTTGGCCAGGTGCGGACGCAGCCGCTCAACCAGGTCCAGCCTGGCGTGCAGCAGCTGGGCGCCGGCCCGGGCCATGTGCTGGTCCCAGACATCGAGGGTGGCTTCATGGGCGGCGGTGAATTTCCCGGTACGTGCGGATTTGAGGAGCGCATTGCGCTGTTTGAGGACCCTGTCATAGTCCGTGCGGGTGGCGGAGTGCCGTGGAATGAGACTGACCAGCAGTTCATCAAGGAAACGGCGGCGGTTTGATGGATCTCCCTTGACCAACGCCAGGTCTTCCGGGGCGAAAAGCACTGTCTGACAGATTCCCAGCAGATCCCTGGCCCTGACCGGGTTGCTTCGGTTGATCCGGCCCCGGTTGGCCCGGCTGGCATTGATTTCAAGTTCCAACACCGTGGTCTGCCCACCTCGGACCACGCGGGCGCGGACCAGTGAGCGGTCCGTACCGAACCGCAGCAAGGGACCGTCGGAACTGACCCGGTGCGAGCTCAGCGTGGCCAGGTAGCCGATGGCTTCCATGAGGTTGGTTTTGCCGATTCCGTTGGATCCCACCAGCACGGTGACACCGGGGCCGAGGGCAAGGTCAACCTGGGCGTAGCTGCGGAAGTCGGTCAGGGAAAGGTGTTCTAGGTACACGCGGTCTTCAGAATTCTTGGAACCCCGCAGGGTCCCGGTTAGGGGCTACTTGGCGGGACGGGTGGCATGCCCGCCGAACTGGTGGCGCAGGGCAGAAACCATCTTCATGGCAGGCGAGTTATCCTCGCGGGATGAGAAGCGGGCAAACAGTGCGGCCGTGATGGCAGGTGCCGGAACGGCGTTGGCGATGGCCTCTTCAACGGTCCAGCGGCCTTCGCCTGAATCCTCGACGTAGTCGTCAATGGATACCAGTCCCGGATCTTCCTCCAGGGCTTTAACCATGAGATCCAGCAGCCAGGACCGGACCACGGTGCCCTTTTGCCACGCCCGGAACGTTCCGGGCAGGTCATCCACGATGTCCTTGGCGGCCAGCAGTTCATAGCCTTCGGCGTAGGCCTGCATCAGGCCGTACTCAATGCCGTTGTGGACCATCTTCGCGTAGTGGCCGGCGCCGATTCCGCCTACGTGCACAAAGCTGTCGGCGCGTTCCCCTTCAGGACGGAGGGCATCAAAAACCGGCAGCGCGTACTTGATATCGGCGGCATCGCCGCCAGCCATCAGCCCGTAGCCGTTCTGCAGACCCCACACGCCGCCTGAAACACCACAATCCGCGAACCGGATGCCCTTCTCGGCAAGTGCGGCACCGTGTTTTTGATCCTCGGTGAAACGTGAGTTGCCGCCGTCAATGACCAGGTCGCCGGCGTCGAGCTTGTTTCCGAGCTCTGTGATCACGGCTTCCGTGATCTCGCCCGACGGGACCATGACCCAGATGAGCCGCGGCGCCGGAAGGGCCTCGATGAGCTCGTCCACGGTGGCGACGTCGGTTACTTCGGGGTTGCGGTCAAAGCCTGTGACCTCAATGCCACCCTTGCGCAGCCGTTCGCGCATGTTGAAACCCATTTTGCCAAGACCGATGAGTCCGATGTGCACGTGAGTCTCTTTTCTGCGCGGGGTTGGCGGGTGTTGGACGGGTCAGTCCAAGTAGGTCGCATTAAGTGTCGTTGTGGACGCCCATAACGACACTTGCTGCTACCTAGTTGGGGAGGCGGACCGGCATGACCAGGTAACGATAGTCGTCCTGGTCCTCACCATCGGCGTCCACCTGGGCCGTGATCATGGCCGGTTTTGGCGCTGTGGTGAACGAGAATCGGACGTACTTGGTCTCGATGACGGCCAGGCCCTCCACCAGGTAGTGCGGGTTGAATGCCACGGTGATGTCCTCACCGGAAAGCTGGGCCTCGAGTTCTTCGGAGGCCTGGGCGTCCTCGCCGGTGCCGGCATCCAGGTGCAGGAGTCCCTCGGTGAACGCGAGGCGCACTGGGGTGTTGCGTTCCGCCACCAGGGACACGCGGCGGACCGCCTCGACCAGTTCCTGGGTCTGCACCGTGGCGTGGATGGGAGTGGAATCCGGGAACAGGGAGCGGATTTTGGGGTAATCGCCGTCCACCAGCAGTGAGGTGGTAGTGCGTCCGCCGCTTTCGAAACCAATCAGGCGGCTGTCGTCATCGGCGAGGGCGAGGTTGATGTCGCCGCTGTTACCGAGGGTTTTGGCCACTTCGTTGAGGGTCTTTGCCTTGACCAGGGCGCTGGTGGAAATTCCGGGAGTTGCCGGCTTCCACGGGACTTCGCGCATGGCCAGGCGGTAACGGTCCGTTGCGAGGAGGGTAATGAGATCGTCTTCGATCTCCATTCGCACGCCGGTAAGAATGGGCAGCGTGTCGTCTTTGCTGGCCGCAATGATGACCTGGGACACAGCCTGTGAGAATGAGTCACCCGGGACGGTACCGCTGATGGCGGGCAGGGCCGGCAGGGGCGGGTATTCAGCCTCGGGCATGGTGGCCAGGTGGAAACTGCTGCGGCGGCAGGTCAGCGTGACTTTGTTGCCATCGGTTTCCACCTCCACAGGGGCGGAGGGAAGGCTGCGGCAGATGTCTGCAAGGAGCCGGCCGGAAACCAGGATGGTGCCTTCGGTGCTGATGTCAGCCGGAATTTCCAGCCGCGCCGAGGTTTCGTAATCAAAACTCGACAGGCTGACCGTGCCTGCTTCGGCCTTCAGGAGCAAACCCGAAAGCACTGGAACCGGCGGCCGCGGAGACAACGACCGGGCTGTCCAGGTGACGGCTTCTGCCAGGACGTCCCGTTCGACTCTGAACTTCACGGAAGGGTGCCGCCTTTCATTACTGCTGTTATCGCTAAATCGCCGGGCTGCCGCGGGTTCCGGCAGGAAGGCCGGACTCCGTCAACAAGGGATGTGCCTGTTTCCCGGCTGCCATGGCCCAGCTGGGAACCACAAAAGAAGTCCGGGACGGACGCACTGCAGACAGCTTAGCCCCAAGAAGCAGGATTCTCCCATCCCCGGGTTACATCCGTGTGGTTCACCCCGGCGGCCCGGCGCCTGGTTTCC
>JBDTQQ010000344.1:0-3800 GCA_039932075.1 Pseudarthrobacter sp.
TTGGCGACTTCCTGCTTGTCTACCTTGCTGACGACGTCGAATGTGGATTCGCCTGCCATGACTGTCCTCCTGATGGTTGCCGGGGTGCCCGTTGAAGGGCGGTGATATCTGCGTTCCAGACTAGTACGGATGCCCTTGATGTGAAGTGCGGCAGACTCAGCCGGGTTCACAGCCCGCTCAAAGGCGGGGCAGGGCGGGAACGAAGCTTTGACCGCCAGAGTTGGATGGGTTGGAAGAGCTAGTCGAAAGGCAAAAGCACATGCACCGCAAGGCCGTCCGTTATGTCACCAGTTCCACAGCTGCCGCCGCCGGCACGATTGCCACGGCGGCATCGTCGGTGGCTGCCGCGGCTTTGGCCGCCTCCATCATCCTCAGTCCGGCTGCGGATGCCTCCTCCCGGATGGACGGCGTCCATGCGGACCTGGCCCGCGCGGTGCAGTTGAACCAGGTCACGGAAGAACAGGCCGCGAGGTTCGAAGCGAAACTGGCCGGCCGCATCCTTGGAGAAGCCTGAAGTTCCGGGCTTTTTGGGGGCGTGGGACGCCGATTTCATTCTTCGCCGGAAGTTCTGTAAAGTTGTCTTGCCCGCGGTTGCTGGAAGCGGAACGAACTGGAAACAGCCGTTCTGACCACAGAGGCCGCGAGTGATCTTCTTTTGAAGTTCGGCAGATTACCCGAGCGGCCAAAGGGGGCTGACTGTAAATCAGCTGGCAACGCCTACGGGGGTTCGAATCCCTCATCTGCCACCCAAGCGAAGGGCCCTGCTTCCTGGCAATAGCTAGGAAGCAGGGCCCTTCGTCATTTCCCGAGACGGCTGGTTGAGCACATTTTGGGCACACCTGACTGTGAAACGGCCTGTTCCAGTGCGTCGGCCACCCCGTCCGGATCGTCATCGAACAGGTCCGCGTAGATGTCCAGCGGCATGGCGGCGCTGCTGCGGCCGGGCATTCACGGCCCCGGTGAACCAGCCGCCGTGGTCATCCTGCACTCTGGTACTACGAAGGTAGCCCCTGGCGGCGCTTGCCGAATCTGGACGAAAGTCCCGGAAGGATGCGAACGCTTCCGCGGCCCCGGCTGTTGAACCTGACGGGGCCGGCTCTTTCCGAGATTGACCCGCCGGACCTGGACAGGTTTATGTGCCCGGTCTTGCCGAGCTTGACCCTCTTGCGAAACACGAATCCCATTTTGTCTCCTTTGTGAGGATGCGTCAGGGCTGCTCGTCGGCGGGCTTGGGTACGTCCTCCAGCACAGACCTGTCAAAGAAACGGACTTCGCCCGTTGCCTGGAAAAACACCGGAACTACGGAAGTGCTCGGGTCCTTTGAAGTTTCGTATATCTCGGGAGCGCCCCCGTGCTTGCGCGCAATGGTTCCAACCATGTCGGTGCCGCGAACCCTGACGGTTCGATACTTGTAGCTGATATGGACCCCTCCTCGTGAGTTGAGACACACGTTACTCCACGATGGCAGTCCCAAGGATCGGGTGTCGGAATTTACGCCCAAGAAACGGCGCCCGCCCTCCCGCTGGAAGTGGCCGTCCCGATCCTGCGGGATAGCAACCCGTCGGAGACGAAGCATTTCCGTGAGCACATTTTGAGCACACCTGAAAGGAACCGAGCGTGAAATGGCGTCCGGAACCAGCAGGTTCCGGAGGCCTTGCCTTTTGCTGCACGTTGCCCGTCGTGGACGTCCTCATAGGCCTCGACCTCGTATTCGCCGACGGCGCCTCCGATGCTGAAGTAGTTCAGCCACAGGTCTCCGGCGTTGAGGCCGGCTGCTTTCAGCGCTGCGCGGAGCAGCCGGCGCTGCACCACTTCCGGCATAGTCCCCGGCTCCGTTCCGGCCGGGACAGCCCGGAGACCCAGGATATGGCGGTATTCACGGATGACGTCGCAAGCTTCTCCGCGGCGAAACTGTCCCTAAACGCAGAAGTTTTTTGCCGTATTACCCCGGCACGGCACAAGAAGTACGACAGCCAAAGACCAGTGGTGCAATGTGATGCAGCACATACGATCTGGTATTCTTGCCGAAGGTTATGCAGGTGGCCTCGGCTTCAACGAGGACATTCCATGACCAGCAAACTTTCGCTCACCGCGTCCATCACGATCGCGTCCAAGACTGCACGGATCGCGGTTTCGGGAACCCTGACGGCCGAGAATGCGCCCACCGTCCTGGCGGTTGCCCGGCGGGTGTCCCGGCTCGACGGGGGATTCGATGTTGTCATCGATATTTCCGACGTGACCTGTCCCGACATTGAAGGACTGCACGCACTCGAGTCCGGCGGCTTTACCGTGGCTGTTTCGACCGGATCTGGGCCGCATCCATCGCCGCGGCGGTCAAGAACGGCGGCGGCGTGAACGCCGCTCACGGTCACCGGGTCGCCGGAGTCGGCAGGTCCCCTGGCCCGGTCTCAGGCAGGCGGCCCAGGCCCGCGGGGCCCATCGGGGACGTAACGCCTGGTCAGGACTTGATGCGTCAGGCCCTGCTTCTGCGGCCGGCGACGGCGCCGTAGATCAGCAGCACAATGACGGCGCCCAGGATGGACAGCAGCCACGTCCGCAGATCGAAGAAGTCGCCAAGACCGCCGCCGAAGATCAGCGAACCGATCCAGCCACCGAGTATTGCCCCGACGACGCCGAGGACGAGCGTGACCACCCAGCCTCCGCCCTGCCTGCCGGGAAGGATGGCTTTCGCAATGGCTCCCGCAATCAGCCCGAGCAGGAGAAATCCGAGAATTCCCATGACTGCACTTTCCTTTCGTTGAAACGCTGGCGGCTCTGTGCCGGCGACGTTACCGAATCGATCAGCACGCTTACCATCATACGCCGATCGTGGATTTTGCAATCAGGATTTTGCGGGCTCCGCGAGCATGGCGTCGATCTGGCCGATCGCCTCCTTCATTCCTTCCTCCATGCCCATGGCGAGGATCTGCTCCATCTGCTCTTCCGCCTCGAACGTGGACATGATGGTCATCCGGGTGCGGTCGCCGATTGCCTCAAGCGTTACGACGCCATGGGTCGTGCCCATGTCGCCCGCCGGGTTGCCGGTGTCATCGGCAAAACCGTCGTCGAACTCGAGGCGGTAGGGGGCCTGGATGGCTGTAACCCGCCACCAGCCCCGGCTCTTCTCGCCCTCCGGCCCGGTCATGTAATAGCTGGCCTCTCCGCCGGGCACGAAGTCAAGCCGGTCGAAGGTGGCGGGCCAGGCCGGCGGACCCCACCAGAGCTCGAGCTGGCGCGGGTCCTCCCAGACCTGCCAGACGCGCTCAACGCTGGCGTCGAACTCGGCGACGAGGGTGAGGCTCAGCGCCTCCAGATTCTTGACGGAACTGATAACTGCCATGACTGGACCCTTCCTGTCCTTCAGCGAGAATGTCCGCGACCCGATCCGCGCGCTGCCGTACCGCCACGTGCGTGTCAATGGGGCGCTACATGGCCATCCCGGCATGAACCCGCACAAACTCGATGTGGTTCCCGGGGTTGACGGTCTTCCTCGGGCCCCGCGAAAATCCCTTCGCATCCAGGTGGTTCTGCGCCCGGTACTCTGCAAGCGCTTCGTCGTAGATCCGGTTGAGCTGACGGCCGGAGAAAACCTCGGACTGTCCATCGGTGAAAGTGATGGAGATGAGCGAACTGCCGGGGAAGTGCCTGTTCATACGGATGAAGCCTTCTGCGTCCTGCTGGAGATTTATCAATGTGGGTCCACCTTCGTGATCGAGAGCTCCCAGTCTTGCGCATCTTTCCAGGTCCGGTGCACCGCGGGATGTGACGAAGGAAAGGCCCCTTGCCGAGGAGCCTTCCCT
>JBDTQQ010000345.1:0-3799 GCA_039932075.1 Pseudarthrobacter sp.
CCGGACGTTCCTCGAGCCACTTGCGTGACGCGCGGCCGCCTGGTCAACCCATCCGGAACCTAGTCTACCGGGGAAGGAGGCACCGCAGTCGCCGGATCCTTTCTGCAGCCCAGGTGGGACAATTGACGTAGGAACCGGCCGCTGGTCACGGCCCGGAACCGTCGAAACCGGGAAGTGATCGTATGGACCTCACCGCCGTTGTTGTACTCCTACTCGTCCTCATTGTGCTGTTCATCCTCGCCAGGATGTCTGTCAGGATTGTGCGACAGTACGAGCAGGGTGTCCTGTTCCGTCTGGGCCGGGTGGCCGGGGTCCGGATGCCGGGCCTGCGCTTCATCATTCCTGTGGTTGACAGGCTTCCGCTGGTCAGTCTGCGGATCGTGACCATGCCGATCCAGTCACAAGGCATCATCACCCAGGACAACGTCAGCGTGGACATCTCTGCGGTCGCCTACTACCGCGTTGTGGACGCCGTGAAGTCAGTAGTGGCCATCGAGAACGTCGCCGCGGCGATCAACCAGATCGCCCAGACCACCCTGCGGAAGGTGGTCGGCAGGCACAGCCTGGACCAGACGTTGTCCGAGACCGAGCGCATCAACAGCGACATCCGGGAGATCCTGGACGCGCTCACCCTCGCCTGGGGCGTTGAGGTAACCCTCGTTGAGCTGAAGGATATCCAGCTCCCTGAAGGGATGAAACGGGCGATGGCCCGGCAGGCCGAGGCCGAGCGTGAGAAGCGAGCCAAGATCATCGCCGCTGAAGGCGAATCCATCGCGGCCACCGCACTCGGGGAGGCCTCGGACACCATGATGGCCCACCCCTTGGCCCTGCAGCTGCGGAACCTGCAGTCACTCGTGGAAATCGGCGTTGACAAGAACACCACGGTGGTGTTCCCTGCCCCCTTAATGAGCACCATCGGAGAGCTCTCCGCATTCCTGGCACGCGAAAACCAGGCGGCCCAGGCCCACAATGCCGGGGCTGCGTCCGCAACCCCCATCAAGGCTGCCTAAAGGCCCCGCTTCTGACCGCGTGAACAGGCAGGCGGCCGTATCGCCGTCACCGACGCCGGTAGGATCGTACGGTGCTGATTCTGCTTCCCCCCTCCGAAGGCAAGACCCCCGCCGTCCGCGGATCCGCCGTCGACTGGCCCGCACTGAGCTTCCCGGCACTCAACACGTACCGGGCGAAAGTCCTCGAGGCCCTGGGGACGGTCAGCGCGCACGAGGACGCCCTAGCCTTACTGGGCGTCGGCGCCTCACTGAGGGACGACGTCGAACGCAACACCCGGCTCCACGCCGAACCGGCGGCGCCTGCGCACCAGATCTATTCCGGCGTCCTGTACGACGCCCTCGGGTACAAAACGCTGACGCCGACGCAGCGCCGCAAAGCGGATGAATCGGTACTGGTAATTTCCGCACTGTGGGGCGCCATCCGTTTCGCTGACCGGGTGCCCGCGTACCGGCTCTCGATGGGAACTGCATTGCCCGACGTCGGCCGCCTCGCCTCTTTCTGGAAGCCGCAGCTTTCGGAGGCCCTCACGGAGGCGGCTGCCGGGCACCTGCTGGTGGATTGCCGCTCCAGCACCTACGCCGCAGCGTGGGTGCCTCCGCCCGCGCAAACCGTGTCGGTCAACGTGTTCACCGAGGTGAACGGCGTGCGCAAGGTGGTAAGCCACTTCGCGAAACATACCCGCGGTGAGCTTGCACGGCACCTGTTGTCCCGCCGCGGTAACGCCCCGAAGACCCCGGCGCAGCTGCTCAAAGCCACGCGCGAAAAGTGGGATGCGGAGCTGGTGGACGGGTCAGAGCGGAAACCACACGCCCTGAACATCATCCTGCCCAACTAGCTAGCTGGCTGGGGCGGCCGTGTTCCACTCGGCGGAACGCACCAGGATGGCGCCGGAGTCAGGACAAAACACAATGTCGTCCTCGGCGGCGGCCTTGATTTCGGCGAGGTCCCCGGGGCTCAGCTTCATTCCGGATGCCTCGGACGTCCCGTGGAAGAGCCGGGCTGCGCCCACGCCGCGCTTGGCGAGGGTCTTTTCGTAAACTGCCAGCATCCCCGCATCGAGCCCGGCGGCGAATTCTTCACGCTGGCCCCGGACAACTTGCTCTTCAGCATCCGCTTCAGCCAGGGCTTCATCGAGTTCGGCACGGATGCCGCTAAAGGAGCCCTGAATGTCGTCAACAATCTGCTGCTGGGCGGCCTGCCGGGCCCGCAGGGAGTCGAGGCGTTCCAGCACTTCGAGTTCCACGTCCTCAAGGTCTGAGCGGCGCTTGTTGAGCGAGGCGATGTCCTTCTGGAGTGCCACGAGGTCCTTGGACAGGCCCGTTCCGCTGTTGAGCCGGGCCTCGTCCCGTTCGATGCGGTTGGCGACCTGCTCGACGTCGGCCTCCGCGCGTTTCAGCTCAGCTTCGGCGTCATGGACAGCCACCTTGGCCCCGCCAAGTTCCCCGTTGGCGACAGAGAGTGCAGCCTCAAGATCGGTGATCCGCGGATCAGAGTTAAGGGTGCGGCGGCGGTTCGACAGGGACTTGAGCTTTGCGTCCAGCCCCTGCAGTTCGAGCAATTTCAACTGTTCTGCCGGTGCTGCCTTAGCCAACTGCTACCTCCGCTTAATTCCTGCCGGCCGGAACCGGGCACCGATCGGCGCTCCCTAGACTCTAGTCCCCGCTTGGAGTCAGAATGAAGTCCCACGGGTCGCTGTTGGTGTTGCTGACGCGGATCTCCACATCGTGGCCCTGATCGGCGAGCACGTTGCCCAGCGCCGACGCGGCGGCCGGCAGCCAGAGCCATTCGCTGGCGAAGTGGGAAACGTCAATGAGGTAAGGCCTGCCGTTCACCGCCGACTCCCGGGCTTCGGACGCGGGATGGTGCCGGAGATCAGCGGTCACGTAAACATCGGCGCTGCTTGCCCGCACTTCGTCGAACAGCGAGTCGCCAGCGCCGCCGCAAACCGCGATGCGCCGCACCAGGCCGTCCTTGTCGCCGGAGACGCGCACTCCCCCGGCTACCGAGGGCAGAATGCCGAAGACCCGAGCGGCGAAATCGCCGAGGCTCATCACCTCGGCAAGATCACCCACCCGGCCAATGCCTTCTTCAGGGAGCCCGTTCGCGGCGACGGTCAGCGGCGCAACATCCTCCAGTCCCAGCGCATCGGCCAGGACATCAGAAACGCCACCGACGGCGGAATCCCCGTTGGTATGGACGGTCAGCAACGCCGTACCCGACTCAATAAGCCGATGGATTGCCTGACCCTTGGCGGTGGTGGCAGCCACTGACGTGACCCCCTTGAGCAGCAAGGGGTGGTGGGTAATCAGCAGCTCGGCCCCCCATTCCACGGCCTCGTCAATTACCGCCAGTGTGGGGTCCACGGCAAACATCACCCGGCTTACGGATGCGGAGGGGTGGCCTGCCACCAGACCCACTTCATCCCAGTTTTCAGCCAGGGACTCGGGCCAGAGTTCCTCAACGGCGAGCAGGACCTGGCCCAAGGTGGGGGCAAGCGGGGCCTCCGCCTCAGTGCTGTCCCCGGAGCCGGTGCCGTCCCTGTCCGCATCTGTAACGCCGGTGTCTGCAGATTCCATAGACTCAGTTTTACCCCATCACGCCGTTTGGCCTGCACGTGCCACAGTCTCGTAGGCTGGTCAGGGAATCATCCGGGGCGCTCAACCATTGAAGAGGTCATGAAAACTTTTGTTCTCGGCGGAGGCTGCTTCTGGTGCCTGGACGCCGTCTACCAAAAAACCAAGGGCGTCACCTCGGTGGTCTCCGGCTATACCGGCGGCCACGATCCGCA